>JAIUNA010000137.1 GCA_022565265.1 Roseinatronobacter sp.
GAGGTGAAGGTACGCGACATTGCAATCCAGCGCCGCGACCGGATGCCAACAATCAGCGTACAGGGCTTTACCGTGCAAGGCGTGCTGGCCGATGCCGCCTTTCGCGATGTGCGTGCCGCGCTGGAGGCCATCACCATACCGCCCGGCTACCGCTTTGAATGGGGAGGGGAATATGAAAGCTCTGCCAAGGCACAAAGCAGCCTTGGCCGCCAGATGCCCTTCGCCTTTGGCACCATGCTTCTGATCACGATCCTTCTGTTTGGCAAGCTGCGCCAGACCGCTGTGATCTGGACAGTCGTGCCCATGGCGGTAAATGGTGCGGCCATCGGCCTGTTGGCAACGGGAATGCCCTTCAGCTTTACCGCTCTGCTTGGCTTGCTCAGCCTGTCGGGCATGCTGATCAAGAATGCCATCGTTCTGGTCGAGGAAATCGATGCGCAGAAAGAAGAGATGGGGCTGCCACAGGCGCAGGCCATCATAACTGCCTCGGTCAGCCGATTGCGCCCCGTTATGCTGGCCGCCGGAACAACGATACTGGGCATGGTGCCGCTGATTTTTGATCCGTTCTTCGCCTCTATGGCCGTAACGATCATGGCCGGGCTGGGGTTTGCCACAGTTCTGACCATGATCGGCGTGCCAGTATTCTATCATAGCTATCTCCGCGCCGAGCGCGAAGCAGATGCACGCGATCACGGCCAAAGCACAGCAGTAACACCATGAAACAGCACCCTCCGCGCCCGTCAGGGCCGGATAGTGCTGTCTGCCAGCCTTGGGCGGCTACTGCGCGATGGGAAAGAACAGTTGCGCGCCGCCGATTGTGAAGCTGGCAATCGCCGCCTGCCCGGCCTGAGATGTGATCCAATCGATGAAAGCCTGCCCCTGCCTTGCCTTCACATGCGGGTGCAATTCGGGATTGACCAGAATGATCCCATAAGGATTGAACAAAAGCGGATCACCTTCCAAAAGGATATCAAGATCACCCCGGTTGGCAAAACTGAGCCAGGTTGCGCGATCTGTCAGCGCATGGGCGGGCAGTTGCGCGGCGGTGTTCAGCGTGGCCCCCATGCCCGACCCGGTAGAAAGATACCACCGCCCTTCTGGAACAATCCCTGCATTGGCCCACAGGGTTTTTTCGGCCTCATGCGTGCCGCTGTCATCCCCGCGCGACACAAAAACAGCCTCTGCCACAGCGATTGCGGCCATGGCAGCGGGGGCGTTGGCGGCCATGCGCAGCCCCGCAGGGTCTGAAACGGGGCCAATGATGACAAAATCATTATACATGACGTCAATTCGCTGCACCCCGTAGCCTTGGGCCACAAATGCCTCTTCCTGCGCGCGGGCATGAACTAAAACCACATCGGCATCGCCACGGCGCGCGGTTTCCAGCGCTTGGCCTGTGCCCAGTGAAATCACGCGCACGGCAATTCCGGTTTCTTGCTCAAAGAGCGGAAGGATATGGCCAAACAACCCCGAATTCTCTGTCGAGGTGGTAGAGGCGAGGGTGATGAATTCTTGCGCATTGGCCGGAAGTGCGGCCCAAAGTGCCAGCCCGGAAAGCCCGGCCAGAATGAAGCGGTGGGGATTTGCCATTTGTACCTCCATAAATCATCACCAGACCAGATCGCCTGCAAGGAATGCACGGGCCTCTGGTGTTTGAGGCCCCGCGAAAAAGGTTTCGGCTGTCTGGTGTTCCAGTAACTGCCCGCGATGCAGAAAGGCCACATCCTGCGCCAGACGCCGCGCCTGACCAAGGTTATGCGTGCTCATGACAAGTGTTATCCCGTCGTCGGAAAACTGCATCACCATCTCTTCAATCATGCGCGTAGCCGATGGGTCTAGCGCGGAAGTGGGTTCATCCAGAAACAGGATTTGCGGGCGCATCACCCATGCACGCGCCAGTGCAAGGCGCTGTTGCTCGCCGCCCGACAAAAGCCGCGCGGGCCGATCTGCCAGCGCGCTTAGCCCAAAGCGCGCCATCGCACGTTCTACACTCTCGCGCCGGGGATGCGGGGGAATGCCTTTCAGCGCCAGCGGATATTCCAGATTGGCCGCAGCCGTGCGGCGCAACAAAACGGGGCGCTGAAAAACCATGGCCTGCGCCTCGGCACGGGCTGCGCCTGTAGCCCAAAGCCTGCGCCCGGCTGTGGGATCGATCAGCCCATGGCACAGGCGCAGAAACAGGCTTTTGCCCGCTCCATTCGCCCCCATCACGATCAAGCGCCGCCCGGCAGGAATGCGCAATGTCACGCCTGACAAAAGCGGCACGCCGCCTGCGCTATAGCCCATATTCTCCAGCGTCAGCGGCAAGATGGCCGGGGCAGGCTCGTATATGGCTGTCATCCCAGCCGCTCCCGCGCCCATTGGCCCGCACCCCATGCGGCGGCATTCAGCATCAGCGTAAGTGCCAGAAGGATGATCCCCAGCGCTACCGCCAGCCCCAGATTGCCACGGCTGGTTTCCAGTGTGATGGCGGTGGTCATGGTGCGGGTATGACCCGCGATATTGCCCCCCACAATCAGCACTGCCCCCACTTCGGCCGAGGCACGGCCAAAGCCTGCCAGAACGCCTGTCAGCAGCGATACGCGCCCATCCCACAACAAGGTGGGCACCGCCCGCCACCGCCCGGCCCCCAGTGACAAAAGCTGTTCGCGATACTCCGCCCAGAGGTCTTCCACCACAGAGCGGGTAAGCGAAACGACAATGGGCAGTATCAACACCGTTTGGGCAAGGATCATCGCGGTAGGGGTGAACAGCAAGGCCAGCCCCCCCAAGGGGCCAGAGCGCGAGAGCAACAGATAAACCAAAAGCCCAGCCACGCCCGGGGGCAGGCCCATCAGGGCATTGAACACCACAATCACCGCGCCCCGGCCCGGAAAGCGTGACAGCGCCAGTGCCGCCCCAAGTGGCAAACCAATGGCGCAGGCGATGGCCACCGCTGCCAGTGTCACCCGCAGCGACAGCATGATGATCTGCATCAGCGCAGGATCACCGCTTGCGATCAATCCGAGCGCAATGCCCAAGGCGCCATCCATGAAGATTCCCCACAAAAAACACTAGAAAATAAACAGAAAACAAATTACTACACAATGATGTAAGTTTTGCAGGAGAACTCATATTTATCCAAGATTTTCAGGCCGATTAACATTTTGAAAGCGGCAGAGTTGCGCCCGTTTCCCCGTTGCTGACCACATCAGAAGTGGCGGATTACCTGCGCGTCAAAGAACGCACGATTTATGAGATGGTCGCGCGGCAGACGATTCCTTTCACCCGTGCAACGGGCAAGCTGCTTTTTCCGCGCCGCCTGATTGATGCGTGGCTAGAGGCGCAGACAGAACTTCCCATAACCGGCATTGCCCCTGCGCCGCCCATTTACGCAGGCTCGAACGATCCGCTTCTGGAATGGGCGCTGCGGCAATCGGGCAGCGGTCTGGCTGTGCTGGCGCGCGGGTCGCTGCAGGGGCTGGAGGATTTGGCAGAGGGGCGCGCGGTGCTGGCGGGCTGCCATCTGCTTGATCCCGCAACAGGCCATTGGAACCTTGCCGCCGCACGCGCCTGTCTGCCCGGCACAAGCCATGTGCTGATTCATTGGGCGCGACGCAGCCAAGGGCTTATCACGGCAGCGGGCAATCCTTTGGGCGTGACGGGGCTGGCCAATGCCGTGGCACGGGGTTTGCGCTTTGCCACCCGCGCGGGCGGGGCAGGCTCTGCCCGGTTGCTGGAGGTGCTTCTGGCGCGCGAAGGGCTGAACATGTCCGATCTGACCACCGCAACCCGCCCTGTGGAAACCCATGCTGATCTGGCCGCGCTGATCGAGACGGGCGAGGCCGATTTGGGCCTTGGGCTGCAAGCTGCTGTGGGCACTCTCGGTTTTATCCCGCTTGTGACGGATGAAAGCTTTGATCTGGCACTGCGGCGGCGGGATTACTTTGAAAAGCCTGTGCAAACCCTGCTTGCCTTTGCGCGCACTGACAGCTTTACCCGCCGCGCAGCGCATCTGGGAGGCTATGATCTGGCCGATCTTGGCCGCGTTCTCTGGAATGGATGACAAGCGACCATCTTGGCCCGCAACACAGCCCTTCCCTTTAGAGGTTTTCGTGCGATTCCGAGAGGTTCGGCAAAAATTGCTTGATCGGTCAACGAAGCTCAGGAACTCTGAGAAGCGCTAAAAAAGAAGGGATCAGATGATGAAAACACATGTTTTGAAAGTCGCTGCGCTTGGACTGGCATTATTGGCTGCCCCTGCCGTCAACGCGTCGCCCAGCGAGCAACCGATCACAGAATCTCGCAAAAGCAGCCCCACTGTTGGGATTGGCCTAAGCTTTGCCTTCGGCTCTGGCCGGATAGAACCGGGGGTCGGCATTCGCGTATTCTCTGACAACCGCCGCAGCCGCCCTGCGGCAAGCGTTGGGGTGGATTACATGTTCATGAGCCAGAGCATCCGCGGAACGGTGGGGGTAGCCTATATGGGCCGCAATGTCTTTGGTGGGCTTGATCTTGGCTATAACTTCACCAATGGCGGCATTGATTTTGGCCTGTCGGCTGGTGGCGCGGCCACGAAAAGCCGGTTCCGCACAATTCAAGTGCCTCAAATGACCCAATAGTGGCACGGCGTCTGCGCCCCTCAGCGGCCAAGACTTCCGGAAGAAATATACCCGGCACACAAACACCCATGCTGTTGTAACATAAACCGGCGCAGATTCTGCGCCGGTTTATGGGGTTTTATGGGCGTATTAGCCTATGGTCTTGGCCGGAACAGAAGCGGTTCACCCTTCCCAATCTTCCCCGATATAGGTTGCGAGATAGTCCAGCATAACCGCTCGGATATCTGGCTCTGGCTCCATCATGCCTTGGTTTTCCACCATCCAGTCCAGCAACTCATCCCAGACTGCGCGCGAATACCCGCCATTCGTGACAGTGCGCAAGGAATGGCAGGCGATACAGCCATAATAAACCTCATCCACCCCCTCGCCCGGCGGCAGGGGATAAAATTCGAAATCCTGCGGCACATCGGCATAGCGGGTAATGCGATCTTGCGCGACTGCCACAGCGGGCAGTGCCAGCAGCAGGGCGGCAAAGGCCGCCCCGCAAGTTGAAACACGTGTTTTCATACGATGTGCCGCTCCTTACACAGCGGTGAAATGGATGCGGTGGCAGGCATTGTTCAGATAGCCGCGCGGGTTCCAGCCCGGCACAACCATGGGCTGGCTATTGCCCTGATTGTCGGTTGCACGCGACCACACCTCATAATACCCGGACTGCGGCGGGATGATGGTCTGGCGCCAGCGCTGCCAAGAATAGCGATTGGGCGGGGCATGCAACTCTGCGGTTTGCCATGTCGCCCCGAAATCAATCGACGTCTCCATCCGCACCACATGGTTATCCCCGGCCCAAGCCTGACCGCGAATTTCAAATGGTGCCCCGGCGCGCACTTCCGCCCCGGCAACCGGGTTTGTGATCGCGGATTTCACGACCATTGCCCCCATGACCATCATATCCTCATGCGCCACTTCCGTGCCCGGCGCGACAGGGAAACGCGGCATACGGTAGCTTAGCCCGGTCATGCCCGGCCCATCATGTTCGCGGTCGCGCACCCAGATGCGTGTTACCCATTTCTGACTGACAGACCCCGCCCAGCCCGGCGCAACAATCCGCGCGGGATAGCCGTGCTCGATCGGGATATCCTGACCATTCATCTTGATGGCCACAATCGTGTGGGGATCCATCATCTTGTCAATCGGCCCGCCGCGCGAAATTGACGGGCGGTCGGGATCGCCTGACAGATGCTCGTCATAGCTGTAATGGCCCGTATAGACAGCCGAGGGCTTCAGCCCGGCACGGCGCAAGATGTCAGACACCCGCACACCCGTCCATTCAGAATTGCCAATCGCCCCAATCATCCAGGGATTGCCGCGCGGCAAGGGGTTGAAACCCGCCCGGCCATTGCCACCGCATTCAAGCTGTGCGCGGAAGGTGACATGCTCAAACTCATTCATCAGCTGGTCATAAGAAAGCTCCAGCTCTTCATTCACTTCGCCGTCAATTTTCAGCCGCCAGTCTGCCTTGCTCATAGGCATGGGCATGGTGCCATTGTTGCGGATGAAATGTTTGTCAAACGGGGTGATATCATCATCCAGCAGATGCGCCGCCGCTTCAACATTCACAGGGCGGTCATTATGCACGATCATATCGGCATGTTTGGCATCAAACATGAATTCATTGATGGTTTCTGCCAAAGCTCCGGGCAGCAGCCCGGCAGGCATATGGGCACTGAACGGAATTGTCGTGCCCAGCACAGCCCCCATCGAGGCAAGCCCCGCCCCTTTGAGAAACCCGCGCCTGTCTGGCCCGGCCTTGCGGCCAAATACCATATATTCCGCGCGTTCAGGATCGTCATGATACAGCTCTATAAGGCCGCGATCTTTCTTTGGCATCGTGAATGTCCTCCCATCACCAGTGCCTTCATTGTGAGGGGGATACCTGCGTGTCGCAGCCGCCCTCATGTGATAAGACGAGTCCGGGATACGAATTATTCCCTCTGCCGGAAAATAAATCAGATCAGGCAGGGAAGCCGGGCAGATTGCGCCAGCGCGATGTACAGCGTGGCATCGGCCCCATGATCCTTGCTGCCCTGTTGCAGACCGGTTGCAACGGTTGCAAAGCGCGCGGGGGCCATGTCGCGGGCGATCATTTCGAATGTGACACCGGGCCTCTGCCACACGGCATGTTGCACAGTTTCAGACAGCATCAGGCGCAAAGGTTCCTCCCGCCCGCTGGAGACAGAGACAAACAGGCTCAGCCGACAGGCATTCGGCCCTTTGAAGCCGAAATGCACCTCCTGCGCATTGTCAGAGTGATGCACCAGTTGCAACCCGCTGGCGCGCGTTACAGAGCGCACCCAGCCAAACGCTTGCGGCAAATCCAGCACGGCTGTATCGGCCTGCTCTGCCAACCAGTGATCATGCTGCGCCAGCCGCGCCAAAGGGGCCGCAGCGCTGTCAGGGCGCGAGAAGGGCACCGCTGCAAAGACCAGCGCCACCACAAAAGCCGCGGCCGCACCTGCTGCCATCAGCTTGCGGCCCAACCCTGCCCGCAGCACGTCCGCGCGGCTGGCTGTAAACGCAGGCAATGGAGTAACTTCAGGAAGAGGCAAATCCTCGCCATATCCGGCCAGCGCAGCCTTGATCTTGTGCAAGCGCGCGACACGCTGCGCAAGCGCAGGCTGGGCCGCAATAGCCTGCGCCACGCGCGCGGCCTCGTCCGGGTGCAATTCCCCATCCACAAATGCGCTCAGCAACGCCTCGGAAACGGGCGTAGTCATCCCGCATCCCCAGCCTTGCGCGACATGCGCCGAAGCGGCAATGAAATCACATTCCTCTCCTCTTCCATCCGCCCCACAAGCGCTGCGCGCGCTCGACTGACACGACTCATGATGGTGCCGGCGGGCACATCCAGCATCTCTGCGGCCTCGGCATAGCTGAAACCGCAGATATCGACCAGAGCAAGAATATCCCGATGTGGCTTTGACAAGGCCCCAAAAGCCTGCCGCACCGCCAAAGCGTTAACAACTTGGTCATCTGCATATGCATTGGGCATTTCGTCAATATCTGCGGATGTATCAAATTCCGGCAAACGCCCCTGCGCGCGCAACCTGTCAATCCACAGATTACGCATGATCCGAAACAACCAGACCCTGTAGGAAATGAAATCACCGGGCACGGATGGCGCAGTCATCGCCCGCAAAACCGTATCCTGATACAAATCTTCTGCCCCCGAAATATCCGGACACAGCGCACAGGAATACCCAAAAAGCTTGCGCCTGACTTGCACAAGCCAAGCCTGCTGCGTGTCATCAAGCATATGGTTGCCCCTCCCTGTGGCCGCCAGATGCGGTTCCCCGCGCCCCTACGCTGCCTGTGATCACGGACTAATGCAAGGTTTTTGGGTGAAGGGCCGGGAAATCCACAGTGCCACATCGATGCACATCCCCCGACAGCGACATCAAAAGCCCCAAAGCTACCCTCACAAACCTCGAAACGGGCAACAGATACAGGGCCATGAATAGCAGCGCGCCCACAAATCATCGCCGTTGCGGCGGTTGCCCTTCTCCCCCCAAATGTTACACTAGAGTATCAAGACACCATCGGCATTGCCCCGAAGC
>JAIUNA010000138.1 GCA_022565265.1 Roseinatronobacter sp.
GGCCCGCGGTCACCCCAAATTGCGGCAAACCCGCTGCGCAGCCGGCGCCCCCCCCCCCGACACAGCGCGCTTGCGCTGCCACATGTGACCTGCCCATGCGGTATGGCACAAGACCATCCGGGCGTGCACTGGAAGCGATTGGGGCTGTGCGTGGCCCCGCGCGGGGTGCGGGTTTTGCAGCACTTTGAGGCGGGTTTACCGCATCTTACCGCGCCCGGACCCGTTGGTGATCCTGCGCAACAGCGCGCGGCCCAAGACCTGTTCCGTGGAAGTGCCGCGCTGGGGCGCAGTGCGGCGACACGTGAACACGGCCCACCAACAGAAAACCCCAGACCAAGGCCACGCCGCGCAGAGCCGATCACCTGAGCACCGATCTGACATGAGAGCCGCGCGCCTGTCGACACGTGCCCCAAGTGCGGCCGCCCAGGATGCGGGCGGTATGCCTCACCCACAAGGGCGGTTGAGCCGGATGCCGGGCCTGTCATCTGGCGCGCCGATGAACTCAATGCCAGCTTGCTCAAGTGCTTTCTGGATCATGAGAAGCGACTTAATATTCACTTCTGGAATCCCATCCACACTTTCTATGGTTCCGATAGTACGGCGAGAAACACCTGAAAGCTCCGCCAATTCAATAGCAGAAATTCCTAATGATGCCCGTGCGGCACGAATTTGAGATGCAGTTATCACTTGACGGACTCATGTTTTTGCCATTAAATGGCAATAAGTTGCCATTTAGAGGAATAACAATGCATGATTGGCGCGCAGAATTCAACCGTCTTGAAGGCGCCTATGCGCCCAAAACGATCAAAAGCTATCATAATGATTTGCGCGCCTATGAAACCTGGTGCGCAGAGCGAGGCTGCGAGATGTTCCCGGCCCCGGTCGCGCAGCTATGCGCGTTTTTGCAAGATCAATGCGCCGGGGTGACAGCGGCGACAGTCTGCCGGCGTCTCTATGCCATCCGCAAAGCGCATCAGCTGTTGCGCCTGCCCGATCCCACACAGGATGAAGATATCAACCTCGCGCTGCGCCGCGTGCGCCGCACCAAAGGCACGCGGCGCGTTCAAGCCACGGGCATGACCGAGAAATTCCTGATCAAATTCATCGCAAGCGAGCCAGATACGCCCACAGGCTGGCGCAACCGGGCCATGATGTCGCTGGGTTATGACCTTCTCACCCGACGCTCAGAGCTGGTCAGCCTGCGCGACAGCGATATGGAACCCCAGGCCAATGGCACCTATCGCTTTTTGATCCGGCGCTCGAAATCCGATCCCTTTGGCGCCGGACGTCTGGCCTTTTGCTCAACGCGCACAGCAAAGCTCTTGGAGGATTGGCTGGTCTGGCGCGGGGAGGTCACAGATTGGCTCTTTTGCCCGATCTATCAGGATCTCCCCCTCGATCGCAGCCTCAGCGCCACAACCGTCAAACGCGTTGTGCACGCAGCCGCGCAGCGCTGCTGTGACCCCGATATCGCGGCGGGGTTCAGCGGCCACAGCATGCGCGTGGGCGCTGCCCAAGACCTGCTCAAACGCGGTGTCGATACAACCGGCATCATGCGCGCAGGCGGCTGGAAATCCGTCAATATCCTCGCGCGCTATCTGGAATATGCCGATCATAATCCTTGGCTGTGAAACACTGCGTGCTCAGGCGCATTACAGGAAACATTGCTTCTCAAAAGGAAATCGTCATGATGGGGGATGAACAGTGCCAGCAGGAGAATTGCAGCATGAGCACACGGGCATTTCGGAGCGCCTCGACAGAGAACACCACATTTCACGCGCGGCTTTTGGGAACACGCGGTGCGATCGCTACAGAAAATTATCTCGCAACGCATGCGGGCGCTGACATCCTCAAAGCTGGCGGCAATGCTGTCGATGCTGCCGTTGCTGCGGTGCTCGGCGAGGGGTTGGTCAATCCCCAGATGCATACATTTGGCGGGGAATGTCCCATTCTGGTGCGCATGGCACAGAGCGGACATGTCGAAGCGGTCAATGGAAATACAGCCGCGCCCCAAAGAGCAACGGCGCAAGCCTATCGGGATCGGGGCTATTCAGATGTGCCGGATGAAGGTGTGCTGGCAGCCGGTGTCCCGGCAGCCCCCGGCGCATTGATCCGAACACTGGCGCGCCATGGCCGCTTGTCGCTGGCCGAAGTTGCCGCACCGGCCATAGAGCTGGCGCGCAACGGTTTTGCGCTGCACTCTGGGATGCTCAATCAGGAAAAGTTCGGCATCCGTGCGCTGGAGGAAAAATTCCGTCGCGACTGGCCCGGCAGTGCGGCGCTCTATCTGCCAGATGGGGATCTGCCGCAGGTGGGCCAGATCTTCCGCAACCCAGCACTGGCGGCCACGCTGGAGGCACTTGTTCATGCCGAAACGCGCGCGCGCGGTGATCGGGCAGCAGGCCTCGACGCTGCATATCGCGCCTTCTATCAGGGCGATATCGCCAGTGAGATCGCGCGGTTTTGCAAAGAGCGCGGTGGATTTCTCGAACGCAGCGATCTTGCCGCTTATGAAACCCATATCGAAACGCCGCAAGAAATGAATTTTGCTGGCACCAAGCTCTATAAATGCGGGTTCTGGACCCAAGGGCCGACCATGCTGCAATGTCTCGCGATGCTGGAGCGCAGAAATTTGCACACGCTCGGCCATAACAGCGCCGAATATCTGCATGTGCTGATTGAAACCATCAAGCTGGTATATGCCGACCGCGAGCAATATTATGGCGACCCGTCACAGACGCATGTCCCTGCAGAAATGCTGTTGTCGAAAGAGTATGCAGCACTCAGGGATGACTTGATCGATATGGGCAAAGCCATAGGGGACATGCGGCCCGGCGATGCCTGGGAGGGCAAGGCGCTCTTGGCACAGGAGAAGCGCTTTGAGGTTGCTCCCTGGGGGCATGGCACAGTGCATGTGGATGTTATTGATTCAGAAGGGAACATGGTCGCCGCAACGCCGAGCGGTGCCTGGATCAAATCGGCCGAGGTGATCCCCGCGCTTGGCTTCCCTCTTGGGAACCGCTTGATGACCTTCTATCTTGAGCCAGAGAACCACCCAAACAGGGTTGCCCCCTTCAAACGCCCGCGAACGACCATAAGCCCCTCACTGGCCCTGCGTGACGACAAGCCGTGGATGGTTTTTGGCAGTATGGGAGGGGATCAACAAGACCAGTGGCAGCTTCAATTCTATCTCAACCGGGTCTTGTTCGGAATGACCATCCAGGAGGCGATCGAAGCCCCCAAACTCAGCAGCGAGAACTTCCCCGGCTTTTTCGCACCACATGACCGGTTTGCCAATCGCGTGCGCATTGAGCCACGCGTCGGAGAGGCGGTTTTGCAAGAGCTGCAGAACCTGGGGCATGATATCGAGGTCGCGATGGATTGGTCAGAGGGCTATCTGCTGGCGGCCTCATATGACCCCGATACAGGTGTGCTTGAGGCTGGCAGCGATCCGCGCGGGCCAAAGGGAGATGTGTTTCAGTCGAGTGCCATGTGCTGGTAGCCCATGGCAGAGGCTATGACCCAACGCTCAAGCTTGGCGCGAGCGTCATTCAGACGGCACGAATTCGCAGCGCTATTGCAAAACCGAGCGCCCTGAGGAGAGATACTCAGGGCACGTTTCTGCTTGGCGATACTGGTGCCTCTGCGCGATCATGCATGCCGTAATCACGCAGAACCCGGAATGCATAAGCCTCGGCAAAGCCCGGTGACGGGGCGATAGCTGCAATAAGCGCCGATGCGCCTTGGATGGTCTGCGCCTCTGCCAAAGCGATGTAGGATGCGGCCGTGTTCACACTTTGAAAGCCTGTGAAATCTGGGTGCTGAAGCTCCCTGTTTCCATAGGCTGCCACAACATAGCGGGTATTGGCCGATGGCGTCATATCGGGCACTGCCTGCGGCATGTCTTGCCCGGCCCGGACATGTAAAACACGCTCAGCCACGCGGATCCGGTAGTCTTCAAAATGAACGCTGCGGCCTGCGGTCTGGGATCTCCGGTGAAGGCTGTCTTTGCGCCAGGCGGCAATCGCAGCATCGTTTTCCCAAAACTGATGCGACAGCAAGACATCCCTATCCGCAAGCGATGCGTAGCGATCCAGAAAAATCAACCCGGCATGCTGTGCAAGCACCGGCTTCAATATATCGACATGCTCAAAGTAATGTCTCAAATGCCCCTGCTTTGGACGGACCTCAAAAAACAACGCGTGCATGAGATACCCCTTGTCGACGCCATCTTCTCCTTATCCAGAAAAGCCGGCGTGAATCTGTCTTCGGACGCTCAGTTTCCAATGACCGATCATATGGCACGCGCGGATAATGTATCAAGCGCCAGTTGTAGTTGCACCAGCGACATCTTGCTCAGGCAAAAACTGACGGCATCCAATAACCCCGCTGCGGTTTCGTGATGCTGCTATCGCGACAATTTTTTGCAGATCACAAGGCCATCCTGTCAGGCAGTGCTTGGGTCATCATTGCTGCTTGCAAATTGCGCGAAGCATCCCCCATCCAGCAATACCAGCCAGATGGAGAATGCGTTTTTATCATCAGCGCATAAGACTCTGAAATCTTAAAAAATGGCCCTGCTGCGTCTGTGTCACAACAGATCGCTCTCATCTAACGATAAAACAACGCGCCAGATGACCGGAAACGGGCCGAGATTTCGCGATTTCTTACGCAAGCGCATAGACCAAAATCAGCGGCGTTCCGGGTTCGGATCTTGCTGCTTCTCGCCCTGCTGCTTCTGGCCCTGCTGCTTTTGGTCTTGCGGCTTTTGGCCCTGCTGCTGGTTCCGCTGGTCCTGATCCTTTTGCTGCTGGGCTTGTTGCTTCTGATCGCGGTCATTCTGTTCGTTGGGCATTTTTAGGTCCTCCTTGGGTGTCTCCACAGATTGTGGATATTTAAACAACGCCAGGTTTCCCCAAGCGTTCCATCAGGAAAGACAAAAGTGAATAAACACGCCCAAAGCCCTAACCTGCCGATCACGAGCCAATACGGCTCGGATGCCGCATTCCGATAATGCCAGTCGATAGGTGCAACAATTCAAGCAACCGACATGTTGGGTAAGGGCACCTTTTTGCATTTCGGAACGGTGGCAAAAAATATCTAATGCCATCCAAAAACCAAAACGGTTGATCATGACCGCGATTTTGGCTATAGCTTAAAGCGTCGGTTGGGCACCTAATAGTGTCGAATGCAGCCCCATTGGGCCCGACCCCGCGCATTCGCCGATACGGCCAAAGGATCGCGATAAAAGAAAGCAAAACGCTCATGAACCCCAAAGACCTCAAACTCGGGTCTAAACCCGCTCGTAGACCGTGACGGTGCGGTATCATCACCTAGCCACGCAATTTCTAAGGCGCATAGCTCTCGCGCTTGCACTCATTGCAGGGGCCATAGGGCTTAGCGCGCAAGTCACCTCCCCCCCATCAGCGCCCGTGATTGTGCTCACCGCACAAGGCGCGGTCTCACCAGCTATGTCGGATTATATCCGCCGCAACCTCGATATCGCCGCCGCACGCGGCAGCCCGCTGGTGGTGCTGAAACTGGACACGCCCGGTGGACTTGCCAGTTCGATGCGCGAGATCATCAAAGCGATCCTCTCCTCACCCGTACCGGTGGCCACATGGGTAGCACCTCAGGGGGCGCGGGCGGCTAGCGCCGGCACATTCATCCTCTATGCCAGTCACATTGCCGCTATGGCGCCAGCCACCAATCTGGGGGCTGCGACCCCGGTTTCCCTGACGGGCCCTGCGCCCGATGATGACGGGCAGCGCCTACCTTGGCCTTTTGGCCCCTCTCAGCCCGAAAACGAAACCGCAGAGCCGGCAGAGGCTCCCGCCGCCCCCCCTCGCCCGCCGCGCAACGCAATGGAAGCCAAGGTGGTGAACGATGCCGTGGCCTATATCCGCGGGCTGGCAGAGCTGCGCGAGCGCAACGCCGACTGGGCTGAGGCCGCGGTGCGTGACGGCTCAAGCCTCAGCGCCTCCAGCGCCGCCACTGAGGGTGTCATTGACTTTGTCGCCACCGATTTGGCCGCGTTATTGGTGCAGGCCGATGGCCGTAGGATCGTAATGGAGGGCGGCGATACACTGACGCTTGCCACGGCTGGCTTAGAGCACGAGCTTGTCACGCCTGACTGGCGCACCGCCATCCTCAGCGTCATCACCAATCCGAATGTGGCGCTGATCCTGATGCTGGTAGGTGTCTACGGTATTATTCTTGAATTCCTGAATCCCGGCGTTCTAGTGCCCGGTACGATCGGAGCTATCAGCCTGCTTTTGGGCCTTTATGCGCTGGCACTTCTGCCAATCAGTTATGCGGGTATCGGGCTGATCCTGCTTGGGTTGGCGCTGATCGTGGCCGAGGCCTTCGCGCCCTCTTTCGGCATTCTGGGTATTGGCGGAACGGCAGCCCTTGTCCTGGGCGCCGTGATCCTTATCGACACCGACGCACCCGGCTTTGCAGTGTCAGTTCCAATCATCGCAGGTGTTGCCGTATCAGGGGTGATTTTGACGCTGATCCTTGCGCGTCTTGCTGCCAGATCCTTCAGCGCGCGTGTTGTCAGCGGCGCTGAGGACATGATTGGCGCGGCCGCAAAGGTCCTGCAATGGCAGCAGGGCAAGGGCTATGTCTGGGTACATGGCGAGCGCTGGCAGGCCCGCGGGCCCGATATGCTTAGCGCTGGCGAGATGGTGCGCGTTACACGATTAGAAGGGCTTGTGCTGTATGTTGAGCGCAGCAATCCCGCGTCCTGAATCAACGCCCCAACGGGCAGGAGGAAGACATGGATTTTCTATTGGATTTTGGCTTTTACGGCGTTCTTGGCGTGCTTTTGCTGGTATTTCTGGCATCTGCCATCAAGATTCTGCGCGAATATGAGCGCGCAGTTGTCTTCACGCTTGGTCGCTTTACTGGCGTAAAAGGCCCCGGTCTCATCATCATCATTCCCGTCATTCAGCAATTGGTGCGGGTGGACATGCGGGTGAAGGTACTCGACGTGCCGAGCCAAGACGTGATCAGCCGCGACAATGTCTCGGTGCGGGTGAATGCGGTCATCTATTTCCGCGTCATGGATGCAGAACGCGCCACCATCCAGGTCGAGAATTTCATGCAGGCCACAAGTGAACTGGCCCAGACCACGCTGCGCTCAGTGCTTGGCAAGCATGAACTCGATGAAATGCTGTCCGAGCGCGACACGCTGAACCGTGACATCCAAGAATTGCTGGATGCGCAGACCGATACCTGGGGCATCAAGGTCTCGAATGTCGAGATCAAACATGTGGATGTAAACGAGTCGATGATCCGCGCCATCGCTCAGCAGGCCGAGGCCGAGCGCGAACGCCGCGCCAAGGTGATCAACGCACAAGGCGAGGCCCAAGCCGCTGAGCAGCTGCTGGAGGCCGCCCAGCTCATGTCAAAAGACCCCGGCGCGATGCAACTGCGCTATCTCAGTTCGCTCAACATCATCGCCGCTGAAAAGAATTCAACCATCATCTTCCCGTTCCCGATGGAGCTGGCGAGTCTTATCCCAGGATTGACGACCGCAAAGCCCCCGAAATAATCCGACTGATGAGGTCGGTCGATGCAGCCAAATATGGTGACACAGGGGGGGCGAAAAGGGATTCAAGATCACCGCCAAGAACGTCGCATTGCTCCAGCAGGCTGCGATGAAGGATGTGTCGCCCAATGCTTGAATTGGACTACTGAGTGGTCTACACATTGCCGCATATGACGGAGGATGCCATGCAGCTCCCTATAACCGACGCCAAGGCCCGTTTGACTGATCTTGTTCGTGAGGCAGAGGCTGGTGAAGATGTGGTGCTAACCAGGCATGGGCATACTGTTGCGCGCTTGGTGGCGATGCATCCCAAGCCTTCTGCGAAAAACCGGGCTAAAGTGATTGATGCTGTTCGCGCCCAAGCTGCTGCTGGAGCAAGTGCGGCACGGAGCCAGGAGTTTCTTTACGACGATGATGGTTTGCCGAAGTGATAATGCTTGGACCTGTCGCGTATTTGTGCCGCTCCTAGTGCTCGTTTAAGCCACCTTCCGTTCAAAAGCGATCGGACTTTTCCAGCCTAATGCTGAATGCCGACGCCGAGAGTTATAGAACCCGTTGATATAC
>JAIUNA010000139.1 GCA_022565265.1 Roseinatronobacter sp.
CACCGAAGGGCGCTTGTTTGCCTCTGGCCAAGTGATGCTGGAAGGCGAGGACAAGCCGCTTGCACCGGCAGAGCTTGTGCAAGTCTCGCAATGCGAGGCACTGCTCACTGTTACCGAAGGGCGCTACCATCAGGTGCGCCGCATGTTTGCCGCCGCAGGCAATCATGTCGAGGCCCTGCACCGCGAGCGTCTGGGGGCACTGTCGCTGCCGGAAACCCTCGAACCCGGTCAATGGAAGCTGCTGAGCAACGACGAGATCGCCCTGATATTTCAGAACGCCGAAGGCGTGGGCGCGGCCTGACCGGGCACAAATCAGCCTGCCCCGCCAACAGCCGGCAAATCGCAAGCATCACGGCACTATAGCCATATTGATGCATCGCAAAGACATCTTGCCGCCAGCCCGCTACCCTTGGCTATCGGATCTTTCGCCAATATCCGGCTTGCACATGTCAAAACGGCACAACCAAGCATCGAGGAGGCCGCGTGAACACTCGGAAAGCCCCCCCAAAGACGCCTGAGCCACAGGGCTTGCCGCCCCTGCTTTGGCCGTTCGTTCTGGGTTTCATGGCACTGGCACTGCTGCTAACCCAACAACCCGGCGAAACTGAAACTGTCAGAACTGTTTCTTACAGCGAAGTGAAAACCCTGATCCGAAATGGTGACGTCAACGAGGTGACGCTTGAAGAAAACGCCATTGTCGCTGTGCTCCATGACCGTGGGGCCGATGGCGCTGCACGCGTACGCGCGGTCACACCTGCACAACCCGACCCGGCGTTGCTGCCACTGCTTGACGATATGGGCATTGGTATCACCGCCCAAACCCCGCGCGCGCCTTTCACACTGCTCTGGCTGCTGCCATGGGTCTTGATCATCGCCTTTTATTTCTGGCTCAGTCGTCGCATGATGGGCGGGATTGGCGGCGGCATGGGCGGCGGAATACCGGGAGGAATGGGCGATTTTCTCAGCGGGCGTGCCTCGAAACCCGCCAAACTGACCAGCAAGGTTACTTTCGCCGATGTGGCAGGGCAAGACGAAGCCAAGCGCGAAGTCTCGGAACTGGTCGAGTTTCTGCGCGACCCCGAACGCTTTCAGAAAGTTGGCGCAACCGTGCCGCATGGCGTGCTGCTGATGGGCCCGCCCGGCACAGGAAAAACGCTTCTGGCACGCGCATTGGCCGGTGAGGCGGATGTGCCATTCTTTTCGACCTCCGGATCTGAATTTGTTGAAATGTTCGTGGGTGTTGGCGCGGGACGCGTGCGCAAGATGTTCGAGGCTGCGCGCAAACACGCGCCAGCAATTATCTTTATTGATGAATTGGACAGTATCGGGCGCACACGTGGCACAGGCTTGGGCGGGGGCCATGATGAACGCGAGCAGACGCTGAACCAGATATTGGCCGAACTGGATGGGTTCAGCGCGCGCGAGGCGGTGGTGGTGCTCGCTGCCACCAACCGGCCCGATGTGCTGGATTCCGCCCTGCTGCGTCCGGGCCGGTTTGACCGGCATGTCACCCTGTCATTGCCCGACAAGGATGCACGCCGCGCAATCCTGAATGTGCATATCAAGGGGCTGCCTTTGCATAAGGATGTGGATCTTGATCAGGTCGCGGCGGGAACGCCCGGATTTTCAGGGGCCGACCTTAAAAACCTTCTCAACGAGGCCGCGATCACAGCGGCACGCCGCAGGGCGGGCCAAATTACCGCCGCCGATCTGGACGAAGCCCGCGACAAGGTGATGATGGGCACTGTGCGAACATTGGCCATCCAGCCTGACGAGCGGCACCGATTGGCCGTGCATGAGGCGGGGCACACGGCGGCGGCCTTCTACAACCCCGGCGGAGATCCCATCTACAAGGTCACGATCATCCCGCGCGGGCGCAGCCTTGGCAGCACGCATATGCTGCCCGCCCATGACCGCCATACACTGCCAGAAGCCTATCTGCGCGCGCAACTGGTTACATTGCTGGCCGGGCGGGCCGCCGAAAAGCTGCTGCTTGGCTCGGGCAGTTCCGGGGCAGATGACGATATCCGCCGCGCCACAGCGCTGGCCCGCTCTATGGTGGCGCGCTGGGGTATGAACCCAGAGCTTGGCCCAATCGACCTGCGCGACAGTGAAGACCATCCGTTTCTGGGCCAATCAATCGCGCAGCCCAGACGTTTCTCGGATGAGACGGCCACGCGCGTTGACCAAGCTGTCATGGCCCTGCTGCATGAGGCCGAAACCACGGCCATGCAAGCACTCGAAAAACACCGAACCCAGATTTTGCAACTTGTCGCCCGCCTTGAGGCGGAAGAAACGCTTGATCTTGAGGCCATCAGCGCCTGTCTTGGCGCTGACGCCAGCCGCGCGCCTGTCGCGCAACAGCGCAAATAACGCGATCACAAAACAGCGTTTGCGAAATACCCGGCGGCAAGATGATAACGAAGCGCTGTCACAGACAGCAAATTATTCAGGCAGTCAGCGCCAATACTTTAGGCACTGCGCGTTGAAACTACGATATACAGATTGCGCGATTATAGCAGCAGCGACGAGAAAAAGAGCGCTGCCGAAAAAAAGCGCGCAAAAAATATGGAAAAGCTATTTTACAGCTGTGCACCATAAAAGAGACTCGCCCTAAAACTGTGCATCTCTGCCCAGAGCGAAATATCCCCCAAACTGCCTTTTGAAACAAAAGCGATTATATGCATTTCTGATATACGGTTCACGGTGCTGTTACTAGCGGGCGCAACGCCTCTCAACCTATTGCCCGCAATACTAAATAAATGTGCGAGTTCCAAACTCAGGATACAGGGGCATATCTGTCTGACAGGCTCCATGCGCCCGCGCTGAGGTGATTACTGAAAAGAGGCGTAAGGCCAGCGCTGCGCTGGCCACAGGAATAGGTATAGCAAGGACAAGGCTATTTTCATGACGAAACAGAACTCGGCTCTCCCAGCTTTCGCGGCTACACTCAGAAGCATTTTCCCCGATTACCGCCGTTGGCTTTTTATCGGTGCCGCGCTTGCGCTGGCGGGGTGCCAAACAGAAATGCTTCAACCAGCCCCGCCCCCCCCGGCAGATGTGCTGCCGCAACAGGAAAGATCCGCCTCGCGGGAAACTGTGCGCACAAATACTGTGACATCCGCAGATGGTCGCACCGTTCGCACGACCACAACATCAACCGGAATAAGCATTAATCTGGACGGCCCTGCAATTCCGCGCAGAACAGGCCCCCAGTCACCAGATGAACGCCGCAATGCCTATCTGGGCCAATGGTCGGTGCAGCAACCAGATGGCCGCAAATGCACACTCACCCTCAATCAACGGAACGCCTTTGGGGATGGCACCGCGCGCACAACAGGATGCACGGATCAGGCCCTGTTTTTCGTAAGCAAATGGGATTTGCGGGGATATGAGGTGATCTTGTCAAATGCGACAAATTCCACCTTGGTCAGCCTGCGCGCAACGGCCCCAAACCGGCTGGAAGGTGGCGATATCATCATCTGGCGGTGAGTATATGCTGCCCATGCCCCTGCACGCCTGACAAGCGGCAAAGATAAAACCCGCAGCTAATCTGCCCTCAGAACACAAGGTATCGCAATGAATTCACATTTATCCGGATCGGCAAGATATTTCAGCGCTGCCATAATCGTCGCCAGCATTGCAGTTTATACCAGTCAGGCCAGCGCAAGCGAGTTGCTTTCGCTTACAGCAGATGACAAATTCGTTGTGGCCGCAACGCTGGATGATATGGGCACTCTTGATCCAGCAAAAGCTTATGAATTTTCAACATCCGATCTCTTGCATAATGTGTATGACAGTCTCGTCACGGAAAACCCGAATATGCCGGGCGAATTTCTGCCATCTCTGGCAGAAAGCTGGCAAATATCGGAGGATGGGCGCGTATTCACTTTTGCAATCCGTCCAGACGTCATGTTTGACTCGGGCGAAATTCTATCGCCCGCAGATGCCGTATTTTCGCTGCGTCGGTTGATGTTGTTGGATGCTGCGCCTTCCTCTATTTTCACGGCCCTTGGTTTGACGCGCGAGACAAGTGACGCACAAATCTTCGATCAGGGCGAAAATCTGGTAATACAGCTTCCTGCCCCTGTTGCGCCCGAATTGCTATTAAGCGCGCTAAGCACGACAGCGGCCTCAATCCTTGATCACAAAACCATACTGGCCAATTCAACCTCCGATGATTGGGGCACTGTGTGGTTATCCGAAAACACGGCTGGTACGGGCCCGTTCACACTATATTCTCTCTCCAGAGGGCTGGATTACGTGTTGAAGGCGCGACAAAACCACTGGCGCGGGCCGCCCAAACTGGCAAAGGTACGTGTGCATCACGTGCCTGACAGCGGCACACAAAAAGCATTGCTGGAAATGGGCTTGTTGGATGTCGCCCGCAGTATACGGCCAGAGGATATTGCGCAGCTTGCCCAGAATCCTGAAATCCGCATTCAATCGGAACTGACGGGCGAGATTCAATATCTGGCCGCGAATATGGCCCACCCTATGCTATCAAATCCTGCCGTTATTGCGGCAATGCGCTGGCTTGTGGATTATGAAGCGATCGCGGCCAAATCTGGCCTAGCTGGCAACCGTCTTGTACATCAATCTGTACTGCCTCAGGGCGTATATGCGGCTTTGGACGATACGCCTTTCAAATTTGATGCCGCGCGCGCGCGCGAAATTCTGGATGCTGCCGATATTGGGCCGTTCTCTGTCACGCTATTGGTGCGAGACACTGACGAGCGCGTGCAAATTGCACAAGCCATTCGTGACAGTTTCGCCGAAGCTGGCATAGATATTTCACTGAAAATCAAATCAGGCCGCGATGTTTTGGCACAATATCGCGCGCGCGAACATGATTTGATACTGGAAGCGTGGATACCGGAATATTCAGACCCGCATTTCAATGCAGCCAGTTTTGCGCGGAACAACGACAACAGCAACGCTGCGGAAAACACAGGCTCGCTGGCATGGCGCAATAACTTCCGCTCCGAGGATTTGAACGCCATGGTCGATGCGGCATCTGCATTGCAAGATCCGGGAGAACGCGCAGACATTTACCGTGCTCTGCAACGAGAGCATAGAGATACAGCACCCTTTGTAATTTTGTTTCAGAAGGTTGAGCAAACTGCGACTCTGGCGCAAATTTCCGGGTTCAACAGTGGCGGCATTACCCGCCGCGTTTCCTTCCGGGATATCGTAAAGTAACATAATAGGCTATAGAGTTGCCCGAATTGTCTAAAAGGCTATCGCCATGACATATATCTTTGCGCTTCACCCCTTGCTGATGTTAGCATTGTTTATCGGTGTCGGGCTGTTGAGTTATGTGGTCGCCTTTTCATTTCTGGCATATTTTGGGCGCGGCCAGCCCGGCAATACCGCTGCTGTGCCTGTTCCCAACTTTGCTGCAACAATTACAACAACTTGGGCGCTCGCGATGGGGTTTACTGCCGCAGAAATCTGGTCAGTCAACGCCCATGCAAAGGCGGCCAGCGCAGAGGAGCGCTCTGCAATCGCGCGCCTTGGCGGAATTGCGGCGCCAGATCTGTTGGGCAATGCCCAAATGGTTGAAACCATCACCGCCTATCAGCATGCCGTGCAACAATATGAACTTGATCCGAAGGGCGAGCGCCCTGCCGCAGAAGTGGACGCGATTATAGAGAATCTGCGCGCAGCAATTTTTGAAATGGCGCATAATCCTGTTCCAGACTCCATTATGTACAAGATCACAATGGATTTCGACCAGCTTCAGGATGCCAGAGGAGCGCGGCTTGCAATCGGGAATGCACCTGTCAGTGATTACAAATGGTACCTCGTAATATTTCTTACGCTGCTGTCACAAATTGCATTAGCTGCTGTCCATGCAGACCGAAGGCAAGGCGGCCAGCGCGCGCTTGCGATTTTTACAGTCGCTGCAACATTCAGTATCTGGCTACTTGCCCTGCATGCTCATCCCTATGTCGGAATTTCCGCTATTTCAATTTTTTCCATAGTATCAAACAGTTTCTGATACGTCTCGTCCTTGTGGCGACATAGCACCAGCTACCCCGCACTGTCGGATCAGGATGCTTTGGGACAAAGCGTTATCAACCTTTTGCGTAATTTCTCTGGTTTTTCCTTGCCACATAGCGGCCCAAAGCCCAGCTGAACCCCAGCCCCGCCAGAATGAACCAGAATGAGACATAAATATAGGTCAGCAACAAAAATGCCGGGCGCTGATCCTGCGCGATTAAGCGATTTGCACGACCAACAATTTCATCAGCGCCAATCACAGATGCGGTGGCCGATGCCATAATAATAATCAGGAAATACTGCATCCATGCCAGAAAAAATGTTGCCGATGCCTCTGTATCACCTTCGGCACGCTGGCGCCGCAATCCAAGCGCCTGATCCGAAACAAACCCTACAACCGGAATTGTAAGTGCGACAGTCGCCTTGATCCATAAGGGAATTGCAACCACTGCGCCAAAGAATTCAACTTCGACAGGCAGCATGAAGGCAACATAAAAAAGCAATACAAAGCTTGGAACATTCCGGCACAGGCTAGTTGCAAATTCTGCGGGGGGGCGCGTCCACCAGCGCGGATATGCGCGCATTGCACACAAAGCAAGGCCCAGAACTGTGCCAAATGCCATAGAAAGCGTTGCAATAAGCAGATTCACCGCAAAGCCGCGCGCCAGAAACGGCGTTGCTTCTATAAGGCTGGCAATCATCTGCGCACCATTATCAACAGGCGCGTGCCGCGAAATGCCCAGACAACAGCCATAACAAAGAAGAAATAAAACACCAGCAAGACATTCATCAATATTGCGGCGCTGGCCCCTTCGCCAATCAGGGTATTCACCGTTGCAATTATTTCCGTCAATGCGATGGCACTGGCCATGCCCGCAGCCTTGACGATATTCACACAGGTTGCGACCAGCCCATCAAAGGCGCGCAACATCGCGGCGGGTAGTCGGGTAATCAAGCGCGCCTCTGGGAAGATCGCTTGTTCTATTTGCAGCGCCGAAGATATCAGTACAGCATTTGTCGCACCCGCATAGAAAGAGAAAATCACGCTCGCAACAAGGAAAGCCCCCGGCGTGATGGCGTAGGAATTGGCCAAAATTGCGCCGATCCCGAAAAACACGATATAGAGTTGCAATATCGGCGGTGTCATCCGGGCAATCGTCAGCAAGGCCCGGATTGGCCCACGTATGACCCAGATCCGCGCTGCCGCGCGATCCGCAAGCCCCAGGACGATCCCGACAAGCAGCGCCCCCAGCAAGGCAACACCGCTCAAAGCCAAGGTCATCCAGATGCCCTGCGCCAGTTTTGCGCGCGCGAAGGCGTCGAACAGCACCTGCAAATCAAGCCATGTCCTGGCCTCCAGCCGATTGGCCCAATCCGGCAAGACAACAGGCTCCAGACCAATGCGCGCAACATCATTGATCAGGCAGGCCGCAGGAAATAGCCCATCCGCCCCGCGCCGGCACAGCATAGCGCCATCTGCGCTGCGCTGCGACCAGACGCGCTGCACATCTTTAAGAAATGTGCTTTCTGGCAATCCCCATGCCGCCTGACGTTCCAGCAGGAATCCAGAGACATGCCAATGCGCAACCACATCCGCGACAAACCTGCCCCAAGGCGCTTCCCCCTCGGTTTTCGCAACTGCAATTGCCCAAGGCGTTGTCAGAATAACCGGAAGCACCTGTTCGCGCTGGGGGTGCTCGCCAGAAAGGACAAGCTGGCTTATCGCGGTGTCATCAAAGGCCCATCCAACGCAACGGCCATCCGTCAAGGCCAGCAATGCAGTGCCATTTGAGGGAAAGACCAGCCCATCCACCAGATACCGCTCCTGAAGCGCACGGTTGAAATAGGCGCCCTCGGTCAGGCAAACCGAACGCCCACGCAACTGGCCCCAATCTCCATATGGGAAATCGGGCCGCGCAAAGAGTGCAACACCGCTGGAATAGTAGTGTGGCTGTATCATATCCGAGATGGCGCGGCGCTCTGTGGTATCGCCCATTGTCGCGATCACAAGGTCAACAACCCCTTGCTCCAGTGTTGGCAGCCGATGTGCCGCGCTCACTCGAATCACGTCCAATGACACCCCCAGCCGATC
>JAIUNA010000140.1 GCA_022565265.1 Roseinatronobacter sp.
CCATGGCCTATCTCAGCAATGTCCAGATGTTCGTGCGTGTCTATGAATTGGGCAGCATGTCCGCCGCTGCGCGCGATCAGCGCACCTCTCCGGCGGTTGCTTCGGCGCGGGTGGCAGAGTTGGAAAAGCATCTGGGCGTGCGGCTTTTCAACCGCACCACGCGGTCACTTCAGCCCACCTCGAACGGGGCGCTGTTTTATGATGGCGCGCTGAAGATACTGGATGCCATTGCCGAAGCCGAAGGCGCGCTGACCCATGCCAGCGCCAAACCGCGCGGCACGCTGTTTGTGGCCGCCCCTTTGGGGATCGGGCGGCGCCTGATTGCGCCGCATGTGCCCGTATTCAAGGATGAAAACCCCGAAATCGAATTGCGCCTGCGCCTGTCAGACAGGGGGATAGATGTAACAGCCGAAGGGCTGGACATGGCCTTTCACCTTGGCACACTGGAAGATTCGGCGCTGAAAATGCGGGTTATTGCCGAATGCCCGCGCATTCTTTGTGCCGCGCCTGCCTATATTGCCCGGCGTGGCACCCCTGCCGATGGCGCGGCATTGGTGCGCGAGCGTCATGATTGCCTGAACCTGCGCTATCCGGGCGCGCGCGAATTTCAATGGACATTGCGCAGCCCCGATGGCCCGCAGCGCTACAAGATTACCGGGCCATTCGAATCCGATGATGGCGATGTTCTGACAGGTTGGGCGCTGGATGGGCGCGGGATTGTGATGAAACCGATTTTCGAGGTGGCAGATCATCTGCTCTCTGGTGCGCTTGTCCCTGTAGCCGAAGCCACGCCGCCCTTGCCTGTCACGCTGGCCGCCCTTACCCCGCACCGCCGCTTGCGTGATCCCAAGGTCACAATCTTCACAGATTTCATTGCCGCGCGCATCAAATCCGAATTGGCGCGCGCGGAAGCAAGCCTTGCTCAGCTACCACGATAGGTGGAATAGCCAAAAGGCGACAGCAAGAGCGGCACATGGTAATGGCTGGTTGCATCATTGATGCCAAACCGGATTGGAACGTCATCCAGAAACAGCGGGTCAGCGCCTGCCTGCCCAGTTGCGCGCAAATACGCGCCCGCCGCAAAAACCAGCTCATATTGCCCGATTGCAAAATCCGCTTGCGGCAGGATCGGGCTGTCTGTGCGCCCATCCTCATTTGTAACCATCCGCACCACTTCGCGCCGCGCCGCGCCGCCATCCAGCGCGTAAAGCGTAATCTCCAGCCCCGCCGCCGGCAGGCCGCGCGCGGTATCCAGAACATGTGTTGTCAGAAATCCTGCCATGATAGCCCCCTGCCGCTGTGATTTGCCTCAATTTGCCGCGCTGGCGGCAATAAAGCCAGCCTCTTGCATATCACACGGCTTTCAGGTCTTTCAAAAAAACACAGAAAGCGAAAATGATTAATCTGTCTTATCACATAATCGAGACAAAACCCGGAGGCCCATCGTGCAACGCTACCCGCGCAATCTGACCGGATATGGTGCAACCCCCCCAAAGGCAGCTTGGCCAAATGGCGCAAAGATCGCCATTTCTCTGGTGCTGAATTACGAGGAAGGGGGCGAGAATAGCCTATTGCACGGCGATGCGGCCTCGGAAGGGTTTTTGTCCGATATCCCCGGCGCGCAGCCTTGGCCGGGGCAGCGCCATTGGAATATGGAATCCATGTATGATTACGGCGCGCGGGCCGGGTTCTGGCGCTTGCACCGCCTGTTCACCGCGCGCGGATTGCCTGTCACGATTTACGGTGTGGCCAGCGCCCTGGCCCGCAACCCCGAACAAGTGGCCGCCATGAAGGCCGCCGATTGGGAAATTGCCAGCCACGGCCTGAAATGGGTTGAACACCGCGACATGCCAGAGGCAGAGGAACGCGCCACCATCGCAGAGGCCATCCGCCTGCATACCGAAGTGGTGGGAGAGGCGCCGCGCGGCTGGTATACGGGGCGCTGTTCCGTCAATACCGTGCGTCTTGCAGCAGAAACCGGGCAGCTGGACTGGATTTCGGACACCTATGATGATGACCTGCCGCATTGGATGGAATTTGGCGCGCGTGATCAACTGATCCTGCCCTATACGCTGGAAGCCAATGACATGCGCTTTGCCACGGCCCCCGGTTGGGTGACAGGGGGCGATTTTGAAACCTATCTGAAAGATGCCTTCGATGTGCTGTATGCCGAAGGCGAAGCAGGCGCGCCCAAGATGCTGTCCATCGGGCTTCATTGCCGCCTGATCGGGCGGCCCGGCAAGCTGGCAGGGCTGATACGCTTTCTGGATCATGCGCAGGCGCATTCGGGCGTATGGTTTGCGCGGCGGCTGGATATCGCGCAGCATTGGGCCGCAACCCACCCCCATCAGCGCCGCGAACGGCCCAGCACCTTGCCCCGCGCAGAGTTCGTGGCGCGCTTTGGCAGCATTTACGAACATTCCCCTTGGGTGGCAGAGCGCGCGCATGGGCTGGAACTTGGCCCCGCCCATGACAGTGCCACGGGCCTTGCCAATGCGCTGGCCCGCGCGTTTCGGTCGGCCACACAGGCAGAGCGGCTGGCCGTGCTGCGCGCCCATCCCGATCTTGCGGGCAAACTGGCCGCAGCCAAACGCCTGACAGCTGCATCCACGCAAGAACAAGCCAGCGCCGGGCTGGACGCCCTGACAGATACCGAGCGCGCAACATTCGAGGCGCTGAATACCGCCTATGTGGCCAAACATGGCTTTCCCTTCATCATTGCCGTGCGCGACAATACCAAGGCCAGCATTCTGGCCCAATTCCAGACGCGGCTGGACAATGACAGCGCAACGGAGTTTCTGACCGCCTGCAAACAAGTAGAACGGATTGCCGAATTGCGCCTGCACGCCCTTTTGGCCGAGGGGGCTTAAGGCGATGGCCGTGATTGTCCCCAGCCCCCTTACCGCCGCAGCCTTTGCCCCCTTTGGCGATGTGCTGGACGTGGCAGGCACGCCGGACAAACTGATCAATCAGGGCCTGTGCGGGCGGTTTCATGATCGCGCGGCCTTGGATTTCGGGCCGGATGGGCGCGCGGGGATTTCGCTCTTTGATGCCCAGCCCCGCGCCCTGCCTTATATGTTGGAGATGGTGGAACGCCATTCAGATGGCTCTCAGGCGTTTATCCCCATGCACGAACACCCGTTTCTGGTGATCGTGGCCCCAGACATGGACGGCATGCCCGGCACGCCCCGCGCCTTTGTCACGAATGGCGCGCAGGGTATCAATTTTCACCGCAATATCTGGCACGGGGTGCTTACCCCCCTTGCCAGCCCCGGACGGTTTGCCGTGATAGACCGGATTGGGGAAACACCGAACCTGCAGGAATATTGGTTCACATCGCCGTATGAGGTGCGCAGCACGCCCTGAGGAGGAGGGCGCGCCGCGTGCATTACCCCGAAATCACGCCCTTGGGCGCTGTGTTTCGCCTGTCTTGAAGGAGGACAAGACCATGTCAGATACCAGCCTTGGCACACCCGCCCAGCTGCGCGACCCGAATTATACCCCACCCCTATACAAAGCCATTCCGCTAGGGGTTCAGCATGTGCTGGCCATGTTCGTCTCGAATGTGACGCCTGCCATCATTGTGGCGGGGGCCGCAGGATTTGGCTTTGGCTCTGGCTCGCCCGATTTTCCCAATCTGATCTACATGCTGCAAATGTCGATGTTCTTTGCAGGTGTGGCCACGCTGTTGCAAACCATCACCTTCGGCCCTGTCGGGGCAAAACTGCCCATCGTGCAGGGCACATCCTTTGCCTTCATCCCCATCATGATCCCGCTTGTGGCGGGCAAGGGCGTGGATGCGATGGCCGTTGTCATGGGGGGTGTTCTGGTTGGCGGGCTGTTCCATGCCAGCCTTGGGCTGGTGATCGGGCGCATACGCTTTGCGCTGCCGCCATTGGTTACGGGGCTGGTTGTTACCATGATCGGCCTCGCGCTGGTGCGGGTGGGGGTGCAATATGCCGCAGGTGGCGTGCCCGCCATGGGAACAGAGAAATTCGGCAACCTGCAAAGCTGGTCTGTGGCGATGGTGGTCATTCTTGTCACGCTGGGGCTAAAATTCTTTGCGCGGGGCATGCTGTCAGTTTCGGCCGTGCTGCTGGGATTGATGGCAGGCTATGGCGTGGCCTTCATGCTGGGGATGGTCAGTTTCGGGGCGATCGGCAATGCCGCCGCATTTGCCCTGCCAAACCCGCTGCATTTCGGGCTGGAATTTACCACTGCCGCGATTGTGGGCTTTTGCGCCATGGCCTTTGTTTCCGCTGTGGAAACAGTAGGCGATGTGTCGGGCATTACCAAAGGCGGCGCAGGGCGCGAGGCGACAGAAGACGAAATCAAGGGCGCAACCTATGCCGATGGTCTGGGCACAGCCGTATCGGGCCTGTTTGGCGCGCTGCCCAATACCAGCTTTAGCCAGAATGTGGGGCTGATTGCCATGACAGGGGTGATGAGCCGCCATGTCGTGACCATTGGCGCGGTATTCCTGATCCTTGCAGGGCTGTTTCCCAAGGTTGGCGCCGTAATTTCCACTGTGCCAATAGAGGTTCTGGGCGGCGGTGTGATCGTGATGTTCGGGATGGTGGTTGCGGCAGGGATTTCCATGCTCTCGGATGTAGAATGGAACCGGCGCAACATGGTGATCTTTGCAATCGCGCTTTCACTGGGGCTGGGGCTGCAACTGGAACCAAGCGCGCTGCAACATCTGTCCGATACCCCGCGCGTGTTGCTGACATCGGGCATCCTGCCTGCCGCCGCAATCGCCATCATCCTCAACCTCGCCTTGCCCAAAGCGCTGAGCGACGAGGCGACAGAAGAAGTTTCTGGCGGCATGAAAGGGCATGGCACCGGACTCAAGAGCAAAGGCTAAACCAAACCGCTCGGAGGTGGTTTTCCAGTTTCGAGCGGTTAGAGCATGCTCCAGCACGGTTGCAGATCGCCGGGGGTGCGGCGCGCGGCATAAACTGCGCGCGCCACCGCACGTGCCAGACATAGCGCCGCCGCATGGCCCAGCGCGAAACTATCGGCCAGCGGATCATCCAGAGCGCGCGCGCCTGTTGCAGCGGCAAAAACCAAATCCCCATCCAAGGGCGAATGGGCAGGCACAATCGCGCGGGCAATCCCGTCATGGGCGGCCACGGCCAGACGTTTGGCCTGCGCTTGGGTCAGGCGCGCATCAGTCGCCACGATGGCGATGGTCGTGGCCTCTCCCAAGCGCTTGCCGCAAAATGGCTCTTGCGTGGGATCAAAGCCATCAGGCAGGCCCAGCGCGCCAAATTCCCCGCACATTTCCCAAGGGGCGGCCCAGAAATGGCGGCCATCCCCCACCAAGGGCGATCCAACGGCATTTACCGCCACCAGCGCGCCAACGGTAAAGCCCGATTGCAGCACCACAGAGGCAGAGCCAAGCCCCCCCTTTACCCGTGCTGTCATGGCCCCTGTGCCTGCGCCCACAGTGCCAAGCGCGAAATCAGGGCCTGCCTGTTTCAGCGCGCGCGCGCCCAGCGCCTTATAGGGGTTTTCGGCCCAATCCTTGGCCCCGCCATTTGTCAGATCAAACAAAATCGCACCGGGCACGATTGGCACGCGCTGCGCCCCGACAGCAAAGCCCCGCCCCTGCGCGCGCAAGGCATCGGCCACGCCAGAAGCGGCATCCAACCCAAAGGCCGATCCGCCTGACAAGACCAGCGCATCCACCTCTTGCACCAGTTTATCGGGGTCGAGAAGATCAGTCTCGCGCGTGCCCGGCGCGCCGCCCATCACATGCACAGCGGCGGTGAAGGGCTGCGCGGCTGTCAGCACTGTGCAGCCTGTCTTGATGGTGTGATCTTCGGCATTGCCCACCATCAGGCCAGCGACATCGGTAATCAGATTGCGTGCGCCCGGTTGCATGGCAGCCCCCCTTTTGTCAGATACAGCGCCCGCCATCCACTTCCAGCGCGACGCCTGTTATCATGCTGGCCTCGTCCGAGCACAAAAACAGCGCCGCATTGGCCATGTCTTGGGGCGTGGAAAAGCGGCCAAGCGGGATAGTGGCCAGAAATTTCGCGCGGATTTCGGGCGTATCCTCGCCCATGAAACTTTTGAGCAAGGGGGTTTCCCCCGCCACAGGATTAAGCGCATTCACCCGCACGCCACTGGGGGCAAGTTCCACCGCCATCGCGCGGGTGGCCGTGATCATCCAGCCCTTGGAAGCATTATACCAATTCAGCCTTGGGCGCGGCGAGACCCCGGCAGTAGAGGCGATATTGAGGATCGCGCCTGTGCCATTGGCCTTCATATGGCCCACCAGATGGCGCGCTGTCAGGAAGACAGATTTCGCATTCACGGCCAGCACGCGGTCAAATTCGGCCTCGGTAACATCTTCCATCGGCTGGGGCAGATGGGTGATCCCGGCATTATTGACCAGAATATCCAGCCGCCCGAAACTGCCAAGCGCGGCCTTGGCCATTGCGGCCACGCTGGCATCATTGACCACATCCACGCCTTGGGCCAGCCCGCCAATCTCTGCCGCCACCGCTGCGGCGGCATCTATGTTGATATCGGCCACCATCACGCGCGCACCCTCTTGCGCAAACCGCCGTGCTATGCCCGCCCCAAAGCCAGAGCCGCCCCCGGTAATGATCGCGGTTTTCCCCTCAAGCCTCATGCGTTAGCCCCCCGTTTAGCCATGATGCGCCGCCACAGTTTTGAGGGTGGAGAAGCCATAAAGCGCCTCGAACCCCTTTTCGCGGCCATGGCCGGATTTTCCAACCCCGCCAAAGGGCAGTTCCACCCCGCCGCCTGCGCCGTAATTGTTGATAAATACCTGCCCTGCCCGCAACTGCCGCGCCAGCCGCATCTGGCGGCCACCATCGCGCGACCAGACAGAGGCGACAAGGCCAAATTCCGTGCCATTGGCGATGGCCAGCGCCTCTGCCTCATCCTCAAAGGGGATAACCACTTGCACCGGGCCAAAGATTTCCTGCTGGGCCAGCACATGATCGGGCGCGACACCGGCAAAAAGATGGGGGGCCAGATAATGCCCGCCTGCGGGGGCCTCTGCCACAATCTGGCCTGTGGCCGCCAGTTCCAACCCGCGCCCCTGCGCCAGATAGGCTTGCACCCCTGCTTTCTGGCGCGCGGAAATCAGGGGGCCAAGATCCAGATCATCCGCAGCCGGGCCAGCGCGCAGCGCGCGATACCGCGCAGCCATACGCTCTACAACCTCTGCATAGCGCGCCCGCGCCACCAGAATACGCGACGCGGCAGAGCAGGTTTGCCCCGCATTTTGCAACCCCGCATTCACCAGAAACGGCAAGGCTGCGTCCAGATCAGCATCTTCAAACACCAATTGCGGGGATTTGCCGCCCAGCTCCAGCGTAACAGGGATTACGTTGCGCGCCGCTGCGGCCTGAATAAGCCCGCCCACAGGAACAGAGCCTGTGAAGGAGATATGATCTATCCCCGGATGGGCGGCCAGCGCTGCGCCCGCCTCCTCTCCCAAACCCGGCACGATGTTAAGCGCGCCATCGGGCAAGCCCGCCTCTTGCGCGATGCGCGCAAAGGCCAGCGCTGTCAGGCTGGCATCTTCGGCAGGTTTGAGAACACAGGCATTGCCCATGGCCAGCGCCGCACCCACAGAACGGCCAATGATTTGCATAGGGTAATTCCATGGGATGATATGGCCTGTCACGCCATGCGGTTCGCGCAGGGTATAAACCGTATATCCGGCCAGATAGGGGATGGTTTCGCCCATCACCTTATCGGCAGCACCGCCGTAAAATTCCAGATAGCGGGCAAGGGCCAGCGCATCCGCCCGCGCCTGCCTCACCGGCTTGCCCACATCGGCGGCCTCTATCGCGGCCAGATCATCGGCGCGCGCGGCGACCATCTGGCCCATACGCGCCAGAATGCGCCCGCGCTCCTGCGCGGTGCTGGCCCCCCATGCGCCGCGCAGCGCGGCGCGCGCGGCCTGCCCCGCCGCGGCAATCTATGCCCGGCCGCCCCGCGCAAAATCGCCCATAGTCGCGCCGGTTGAAGGGGTTTGCACTGGCCGCGCG
>JAIUNA010000141.1 GCA_022565265.1 Roseinatronobacter sp.
CGAACTGGCGCAAAGCCCCAAGGCAGAATTGCCCGCGCGCATTGCGGCGCGGCTGGATATGCTGGGGCCATCGCAGCGCTATGCTTATCTGAAGCTGGCCACAGGCGGTTTGCGTGTGGGGGTATCGGCGCGGCTGGCGCGGCAGGCTGTGGCCGATTACGGCGGGCTTGATCTGGGCGCGATAGAAGAGGTCTGGCATGGGCTGGAACCCCCTTATGCCGGGGTGTTTGCATGGGCTGAAGGGGGGGCAAAGCCCCTCTCTGCCGCGCCTGCGCCGTTCCGGCCTGTGATGCTGTCTACCCCCACAGATGCGGGGGCTTTGGCGGCGCTTTCGCCCACTGATTTTGTGGCAGAGTGGAAATGGGATGGTATCCGCGTGCAGGCCGTGTGCGAGGGGGGCGCGCGGCGGCTGTATTCGCGCACGGGTGATGATATTTCGTGCGCCTTTCCCGATCTGCTGGCGGCGCTGGAATTTGACGGAGTGCTGGACGGGGAATTGCTGGTGCGGCGCGGTGCGCAAGTTGCACCCTTTGGCGATTTGCAAACGCGGCTGGGGCGCAAGCAGGTGGGGGCCAAATTGCTGGCCAGCCATCCGGCGGCGCTGCGCGCCTATGATCTGCTGCTCTGGCAGGGGCAGGATTGGCGCGGCGCGCCATTTGCGGCGCGGCGGGCGGAGTTGGAGCGCGTTGTGGCAGCTATGGGGCAAGAGCGGATTGACCTTTCGCCGCTGCTGCCCTGCCATGACTGGGCGGCGCTGGAGGCGCTGCGCGCCGGCCCGCCCGACCCTGTGATAGAAGGTGTTATGATAAAGCACCGCGCCAGCCCCTATCTGGCGGGGCGGGTGAAGGGGCATTGGTTCAAATGGAAGCGCGCGCCGATGGTGGTGGATGCCGTGCTGCTGTATGCGCAGCGCGGGCATGGCAAGCGGTCGGGCTATTATTCGGATTTCACCTTTGGGCTGTGGCATGAGGGCGCGCTTGTGCCTGTGGGCAAAGCGTATTTCGGCTTTACCGATGCAGAGCTGAAAGCGCTGGATCGTTTTGTGCGCGACAATACGGTGGATCGCTTTGGCCCTGTGCGCGCGGTGCGGCCTGAAAAGGTGGTGGAAGTGGCCTTTGAGGGGCTGAACCGTTCGGCCCGGCATAAATCTGGCGTGGCCATGCGCTTTCCGCGCATTTCGCGCATCCGCGATGACAAACCGGCGGCAGAGGCCGACCATCTGGCAGCCCTGCTGGCGTTGTTGGGGGATGACGGGTAAGTGCCCCCGCGCTTAGCCCAGTGCTGCCAGAAGCCGCGCGCGGGGTTCGGGCAGGGGGCGGCCTATGGCCTCTGCCAGCCAGATTTGCAGGAAATGCCCGCTAAGATGCAGCGCATCGCGCGCGGCCTGTTGATCGAAGGGCGCATTGCTGACAAGGGCCGGGGGCAGCACCAAAAGCCGCGCGGCGTATTCACCCGCGCCCTCGCGCGTTACCGCGCGCCCTGTACGGGGCGAGACATAGGCCAGCCCTTCGGCCCGCCCTGTCACGGCGCATTGGGCCAGATCAAGGCCAAAGCCCGTTTCCTCCAACAGCGCCAATTCCCACAGCGCATAGGCCCGCAGCCAGCCGGGCTGGCCAAAGCTGTCAAACAGCGCGAGCGTGCTGGCATATAGGCCCGGATAGGCCATGCGTTCGGGCAGGGCGTAGCGGCACAGCGCGCAGGCCGCGCTTAGCCCCGAAAGCGCCAGCCTGTCGCCCATCACATGCGCCGCGCGGGTATGGATCAGCTCTACCGCAAAGCTGCCAAGCTGGTCTTCCAGCCGCGCGCGCCATGTCAGATCCAGTTGCGCGCCCGGTTGCAGTGTGGCTGCCATCTTGCGCGAGGCCCCGCCGCGCACAATCCCGGCATGGCGGCCATGCAGGGGGGTGAATACCTCTATCACGGCGCTGGTTTCGCCATGTGGCCGCATTGCCAGCAATATGCCCTGATCGCGCCAATCCATGCGCCAGATGTGCCGCCTTGGCCGCGCGGCGGCAAGTGTTTTCCTTTTGGCGGCCTGCCGCTATGTTACGCCCAAAGCATAAAGAGGCAGGATGAACCCGAAATATCGCATTACCGCCGGGCTGATTGGCCTGATTGGCCTTGCAGCGCTGGGCACGCAACTGGGTTTGCGGCTGGGGCGCGGGCAAAGCCTTGGCGCGGCAATCTGGGCGATGGCGGGGTTTTTCACCATCCTGACCAATCTGCTGATGGCCGCTACGATGCTGACAATCGCTGTCACAGGGCGGCGGTTGCCCTTTGGCTGGATGAGCATGATTACCCTGTCGATGATGATGGTGGGGCTGGTCTATCATACGGTTCTGGCGCAGAATTTTGCCTTTTCCGGCCTGCGCTGGTGGGCGGATCACGGGTTGCATAGCCTGTTGCCTGCGCTGATGCTGTGGTTCTGGCTGATGGAAACAAGCCGCGCCAATCCGCGCGGGGGCCAGCCGTTGTTATGGCTGCTTTGGCCCTTGGGGTATGGGATTTATGCGCTGGTGCGCGGCGGTTTGGGCGGGCGCTATCCCTATCCGTTTCTGAATATAGAGGCGCTGGGCGTTGGCGCTGTGGCGCTGAATGGTGCGGTTTTGCTGGCGGGGTTTGTGGGGTTTGCCTATCTGCTGAATGAGCTTGGCCAGCGCATGCCGTTGCGGGTGCAAGTTTAGGCCATTTGCCCCGACAGATAGGCCGCGCAGCCTGCAAGGGCCGCGAAATCATCCTCCACAATCGCCACGGGAAAACGCGCGACAAGATCGGAAAACCGCCCCATTGCGGTAAAGCCCTGTTCAAAGCCGAATTCGTCCAGCCATGGCCCAAAGGCGCGCGCCACGCCGCCGATAAGGTATATTCCGCCAAAGGGCAGGGTTGTGAGCGCCAGATCTGCGGCCAGTTGTGCCAGAAGCCGCACATAATGCCGCCCCACGGCCACGGCCCGTTCATCGCGTGCGCCAAGGGCTGTCATGATCGCGCCTGCGTCCAATGCGGGCTGGTTGGGGGTGTGAAAGGCATAAAGCCGTTCCAACCCCGCACCTGACAGCACATCTTCGACAGAGGCAAAGCCGCGCCGCTCTGTCAGCCAATCGGCCAGCGCGTAATCCTCTGCCCCTTTGAGCGGCAAGTGGATATGCCCGGCCTCTGCCGGGGGCACGATATGGCCCGCGCCCAAAGGATAGACGGGCGCGGCATTTACCCCTGTGCCCAGCCCGATCACCAGTTTTGTGCCGGGCGCGGGCGCGGCCCCGCGCACCATGCGCAGATGCGCCTGCGCCAGATAGGGCACAGCATGGCCTTGGGCCTGCAAATCATTGAGCAGCGCGATATGTCCGATCCCGCTGGCTTGGGCCAGCGCGGGGGCCTGCACCTGCCAGCCCAGATTTGTCATTGCGGCGTGATCGCCCTGCACTGGCCCGGCAAGGGCAATGGCGGCGCGGCTGGGGCGGATGGCATGGCGCGCAAGATAGGCGCGCAACACATCTTCCAGCCCGTCAAATTCTGCATTGCGGAAACGCTCTGTTGCGCCATCAATCAGCGCGCGCCCTTGTGCCAGCGCCACGCGCGTATTGGTGCCGCCCACATCGGCCACCAGAACCGGGTTTTCCCCCTGTGTCATCGTCGTTCTTGCCCTATGTCCAGATGGCTATGATCGCGCTAACGCAGCTTTCAGGGCGTGATACGATGCTTTGGGCTGGCGCTGCAAGCTTTCAAAATCCACATGGACAAGGCCAAAGCGCTTTTCATAGCCCAAAGACCATTCGTAATTATCCAGAAGCGACCAGATGATATAGCCCTCCAGCCGCACACCTTCGGCCATGGCGCGGCGCGCGGCGGCGATATGCTGGTTGAGGTAGTCTATCCGCGCGCCATCGGGCTGGCCCGGTTGGTCGGGATTGGCCATGCCGTTTTCGGTAACGTATATTGGCAGGCCATTGGCATAGCTTTGGGCGAAATGCAGGAAATGGTGCAGGCCTTCGGGGCAGATTTCCCAGCCCATCTGGGTTTGGGGCAGATCGCCCAGATGTTCCGATACGGCAGGCCAGGGGCCGGGGGCATGGGCAATGCGTTTGCAGGTATAGTAATTCACCCCCAGCCAATCCAGCGGCTGCGCGATGGTGGCCATATCTGCTTCCCAGCCTTTGGGCATATGCGGCCCCAGCCCGTCCAGCACATCTGCCGGATACTGGCCGCGAAACATCGCGCCCAGAAACAAGCGGTTATAGATGCCATCATACAGCCGGGCTGCGGCGTGATCTGCGGGGCTGTCGGTGCGGGGCAGGGCATATTCAAAATTGCACACGGCCCCCAGATTGCCCATGCCAAGCCCGCGCATAACCTGAATTGCGCGGCCATGGGCAAGGCCCACATGGTGCATGGCATGGGCCGTTGCGCGAATATCGCGCAAGCCCGGCGCATGCTGCCCCAGAAAATGTGACAGCCAGCCCACGCACCACGGCTCGTTCACCGGGGCGACAGACCAGAGCCTGTCACCTATGCGGCGGCAGAGCGCCTCGGTATACTCGGCAAACCAGCTTGCAATATCGCGGTTGCGCCAGCCCCCCAGATCGGCCAGCGGTGAAGGCAATTCCCAGTGATAGAGGGTAAGCGCGGGTTTCAGCCCGCGCGCCAGCATGCCATCCACCAGCCGTTCATAGAAATCGAGGCCTGCGGCATTTACCGCGCCGCGCCCTTCGGGCATGACCCGCGCCCAGGATGCCGAAAAGCGGTAGATATCAAAGCCCGCATCGCGGATCAGATCCAGATCTTCCGGCCAGCGGGTGTAGTGATCGCAGGCGCGTGCGCCGTTTTCGGCGCGCACCACATTGCCCGGCGTGGCGGCGAAATCATCCCAATGGGTGCGGCCCGCCCCGCCCTGGGCATGCCCTTCGATCTGATAGGCCGAGGTGGCCACGCCAAAGGCAAAACCGGGGGGGAAATCGGCGCGGGTGAAATTCATTTTATCTGTCATTTGCCTGCTCATTTTGGGGCGGGCCCGGTAGAGGCACCCAGCACAAGGGCCGCTTCCATCATTTCTGTAAGCGGTGCATCTGTGGGCTGTGTGACCAGTTGCAACAGCATACGCGCGGCGCGGCGGCCAGCTTCGCGCACAGAGGAGCGGGTGGCGGTGAACATGGGAATATCGCCATCATTGGGCAGATAAGAGAGTTCATCATCATGGGTGACAATGGAAATATCGCGCCCCAGTTTCAGCCCCAGATCGGACATGGCGCGGCGCAACCCGTAAGCCACGATCATGGAAGAGGCCAGAAAGGCAGTGGGCGGCTGTGGCAGGCGCATCATCTCCATCCCGGCGCGGTAGCCATATGGCTCTGTCATTTCGGCCTGCCGCATCAGCGCGGGGTCGGGGGGGATATTGGCGGCGTCCAGCGCTTCCAGATAGCCACGGCGGCGGCGGGCGGCGAAATCCATATCTTCCAGACCATTGACAAGGGCAATGCGGCGATGGCCCAGATCACTCAGAAATTGCGTGGCGCGCTGAAAGGCGCGTTTGTTGTTGATATCCAGCCAGGAATAGGGGCTGGTAATTTCCGAAGTGCGGCCATGCACCAGAAACGGAATTCCAAGGCTATCCAGGAGCGGCACGCGGCCATCCCGGATGCGGGGGCCATGCACCATCACGCCATCCACGGCGCGGCGCGCGACCAGATCGCCATAGGCGCGCTCTTCCTCGGCATCGGCCACAACGCGCAAGATCATTTCATAGCCCGATTGGCCATACACCTCGCCCGCGCCTGCGATGAAATCGGCAAAGATGGGATTTACAATCTCGTGGCTGGTGGACAGCGGGATGACATGGCCAATCGCCTGCGCCCGGCCCGTGGCCAGACTTTTGGCGCGGGTATTGGGGTGGTAATTCAGGCGCTCTGCGGCCTCTCGCACCCGCACGCGGGTGGCGGCGTTGACTTCGGGAAAGCCATTGAGCGCACGGCTGACCGTGGTGGGCGACAGCCCCAGAGAGGCGGCGAGTTGTTTGAGGGTGACGCTCATTTTTAAGTCAAACCGTGTTGAATTTGCGCGAGTTTAAGCAAAATTTTGCGTCCATGCAAAGGGGTTAATTTGCGTCGCGTTTTTCTGCACCTGCGAAAAGCGCAATGAAATATGGGGTTTGCGCGAAAATGATTTGACAGGGCAGCAAAGTTAATCCAGTTTGCGGGCATCCAAAGCGGTTTGAAAATTTGATTCCATACTGCTGGGATGTTGATCAGCACAAGCGCAAGAATTGTGCATACACCAGTCAACCTTGGGAGGATGACAATGAAATCCAGATTTTACGCAGGCGTTGCCGCGCTGGCGCTGGTGGCAGGGGGCGCGCAGGCGCAAAGCCTGATCATCGCGCCGGGCACGGATGGTTTTAACTGGGAAAGTTTTGACGCTTTCGCCGCCGCGCATGATTTCGCAGGCCAGACGCTGACCATTACCGGCCCGTGGACGGGCGCTGATGGCCAGATGGTCAATAACATGCTGGCCTATTTCGCCACCGCAACGGGCGCAGATGTGCGCTATTCCGGTTCTGACAGTTTCGAGCAAGACATTGTGATTGCGGTGCAGGCCAATTCTGCCCCCAATCTGGCCGTTTTCCCGCAGCCCGGCCTTGCGGCTGACATGGCCGCGCGTGGGGCGCTATCGCCTTTGGGTGCGGAAACTGCCGAATGGATGGTGGAAAATTACGCCGCTGGCCAATCCTGGGTGGATTTGGGAACCTATGCTGGCGCGGATGGCGCGTCTGAAATGTTCGGGTTTTTCTACAAGGTGGATGTGAAATCGCTGGTCTGGTATTCGCCCGAACAGTTTGAGGAAGCAGGCTATGACATTCCCGAAACGCTGGAAGAGCTGATTGCGCTGTCTGAGCAGATTGTGGCCGATGGTGGCACGCCGTGGTGCATTGGCCTTGGCTCTGGCGCGGCAACCGGCTGGCCCGCCACGGACTGGGTGGAAGACATGATGCTGCGCCTGCATGCACCAGAGGTGTATGACGCATGGGTAAGCAATGAGTTGGCCTTCAATTCGCCCGAAGTGGTGGAAGCGATAGAGCTATATGGCAAATTCGTCCGCTCTGAAGGCTGGGCGCAGGGTGGGCCGGAAGCATCCGCCACAACCGATTTCCGCGACAGCCCGGCGGGCCTGTTCCAGATTCCGCCCGCCTGCTACATGCATAAGCAAGCGTCGTTTATCCCAACCTTCTTTCCCGAAGGTTCGGCCTATGGCGAGGATTATGATTTCTTCTATTTCCCATCCTCGGCAGAGCGTGATCTGGGCAACCCTGTTCTGGGTGCGGGCACTGTGTTTGCCATTACCAGTGACAGCCCTGCCGCGCGTGGCTTGATAGAGTTTTTCAAGACACCGATCGCGCATGAAGTCTGGATGGCGCAATCTGGTTTCCTGACACCGCATACGGGCGTTAATCTGGAAGTGTTCTCTACAGATGCGCTGCGGGCGATGAATGAAATCCTGCTCAATGCCACAACCTTCCGCTTTGATGCATCTGATCTGATGCCGGGCGAGATTGGCGCGGGCGCGTTCTGGACAGGGATGGTGGATTTCACCACCCAAGGCGATGCGCAGGCGGCGGCAGATGCCATTCAGGCCCGCTGGGAGGCGATGCGCTAAGGCAAAGGGCGGGGGGCGTTTATGCGCCCCCCGCCTGTCATTTCGGGGGGAAAGGGCGCGGCATGTCACCTGTCTTGCAAGGGATTTTGACAATCATCGTCGGCGTGGGCGGGTGCGTGGGCTATTTCTATGCGTCCAATCTGGTTTTGGACAAGGTGATCTTTCCGGCGCGCGGCCCCAATATCGGGCGCAATATCAACCGGGCCAATCAGGTGCGGCCCTGGCTTTTTCTGTTTCCGGCGGTGTTTGCACTGGGGGTGTATCTGGCCTATCCGGTGGTTGGGTCTTTTTACCGGTCGCTTTTTGATCGCTCTGGCGCGAATTTTATCGGGCTGGGCAATTATGTCGATCTGTTCAGCGAAAGCACGTTTCGTGTGGCGGTGTTTAAC
>JAIUNA010000142.1 GCA_022565265.1 Roseinatronobacter sp.
CATGTTCGGCGGCGGCATCTTCGCGCGGGTCTTCTTGGCCCGGATCACGCAAAGCGGCAACTTCGGGGCGGCGAAACAACGCGTTGGTGTCAAAGCTCATCTTGGCATCAAGCGCGACAAGATCGCCCGCGCCGGTGATGACCAGAGGATTTATTTCCACCATGGTGGCATCCAGATCGCGGAAGGCGCGGTAGCAAGCGCGCAGCACGGTATCAAATTGCCCGATCTGATGGCCAGTGAAACCCAACTTGAACGCCAATTCGCGCGACTGGAATGGCAAAAGCCCCATGGCAGGGTCAATCACACAGCGGATCAGCGCTTCGGGCTGTTCCTCGGCCAGATCTTCAATCTCCATCCCGCCTTCGCGCGAGGCGACGATCATGATCCGTTCGGATTTGCGATCCAGCACAAGGCCAAGGTAGATTTCCTTGGCGATATCCGTGGCGTCTTCCACCAGCAGGCGATGGACGGGCTTGCCGTTCGCATCTGTCTGCTTTGTCACCAGATTGCGCCCCAGCAACGACAGGGCGAAGGCGTTAACCTCTGCCTCAGAGCGGCACAGCTTTACCCCGCCCGCAGCCCCGCGCCCGCCCGCATGAACCTGCGCCTTGACGACAACCGGGAAACCCAGTTTGCGCGCTTCATGCATGGCCTGTTCGGGGGCAAAGGCAATGCCGCCACGCGGCACAGGCATACCAATACGCCGGAGCAGATCTTTTGCCTGATGTTCGTGAATATCCATCGGGTTCCCTCCCTATTCGGCAGCTTTTGAAACTGCGCCCCGTGCCGCAATCGCATCGGCGAGCGACAGCACATTCATCGCCATTTTCTCAGATGCAGCATCGATCATCTTGCCATCCAGAGCGGCAGCGCCCTTGCCCTGTGCTTCGGCCTTGCGCAATTCTTCGATGATCCGCCGCGCGCGGGTAACTTCGGCCTCTGGTGGGCTGAACACTGTGTTGGCCATCTCTATCTGGCTGGGATGAATGGCCCATTTCCCCTCGAATCCAAGGGCGGCGGCACGTTCTGCCGCAGCGATATAGCCATCGGGATCGGCAAAATCACCAAACGGGCCATCAAGGGCGCGCAGACCGTAAGCGCGGCAGGAAATAATCATGCGCGATAGCGAGGCATGCCATTGATCCCCCGGATAGGCCGGGTTCAGACCGCCGATATTGACAGTGCGCGCCCGCATGGAGGCCGCGTAATCGGCAACGCCGAAATGCAACGCCTCCAGCCGCGAGCCGGAAGTTGCCGCATAGCGCGCGATTTCGTCTACATTGGCCATGCCAAGCGCGGTTTCAATCAGCGCTTCCAGCCCGACACGGCGGGTCAGCCCGCAGGCCTGTTCAATCTGGTTGACCAGCGCATCAACCATGTACAGGTCTGACACAACACCCAGTTTGGGGATCAGAAGCATATCGACGCGGTCGCCCGCCTGCTCCATCACATCCACCACATCACGGTACATGTATTGCGTATCCAGCCCGTTGATCCGCACGCTGACTGTCTTGCCCTTGGCATTCCAGTCAATCTCATTCAGCGCGACAATGGCATTCTTGCGCGCCTGCGCCTTCTCAGGCGGGGCAACCGCATCTTCCAGATCCAGAAAGACCACATCCGCCGCACTTTCGGCAGCTTTCTCGATCATGGCAACATTCGAAGCAGGCACAGCCAGCGTCGAGCGCTGCAAGCGCTGCATGCGCAGTGGGAACAGTGAATGGCTCATCCGGGATATCCTTATTCAGCGGCTATGGACAATGCGGGCTGGGCGGCTGCATCTGCAAAAACATGCTGGGCGGCGGTAATTCCGGCCCCCAGAGTGACAGGCGCACCAGCGGCTTTCAGTGCCAGTTCGGCAATGCCAAGGGCTGTCAGGCACATGCCTTCGTTCAGATCGCCCAGATGGGCTATGCGGAATGCCTTGCCCGCAAGCGGGCCAAGCCCGCCGCCAAATTGCGTGTTATACCGGTCGCGGGCAATCGCGATCACCTCGCGGGCATCAATGCCCTGTGGTGTGCGAATGGCCGTCACTGTATCCGAGGCAAAGATGCGATGCTCTGCCACAGTGGACAAACCAAGCGCCGCTACCCCGGCCCGAATACCTGTTGCCAGACGGTGATGGCGCGCAAAGACAGTTTCCAACCCTTCGGCGTGCAAACGCATCAACGATGCGCGCAGCCCATGAAGCAATTGCGCAGGCGGGGTGAAACAAAACGACCCCGCCTGATGTGCCGCCAGCATGGCACGCAGATTCAGAAAGCTGCGCGGCAGCGTGCTGGCATCCATTGCAGCCATGGCGCGCGGGCTGGCGGCCAGAATGCCCAGACCAGCCGGGCACATCAACCCTTTTTGGCTGGCGGCAATCGCCATATCAACGCCCCACGCGTCCATCTCGAAGGGGATAGAGCCGATGCTGGAAACACCATCAACAAAGAGCAGCGCCTCATGAAAGCACGAATCCAGCGCATGGCGCACGCCCGCGATATCAGACGTCACACCGGTAGAGGTTTCATTATGGGTAACGAAAACCGCCTTGATCTCGCCATGCCGATCTGCGCCGAGGCGGCGCTCCAATTCGCGCACCGGGCAAGGCGCGCCCCATGCGACATCGATAATCTCAACCTGCAAACCCATAGCCTGCGCCATATCGGCCCAGAGCGCGGAAAACTGGCCATGCCGCGCCATCAGCACCTTGTCGCCTGCGCATAGCGTGTTGGTGATTGTTGCTTCCCATGCCGCAGTGCCGGAACCGGGAAACAGGGCAATCCGCCCCTCCCGCGTACCAAAGACAGGCTTCAGGCCTTCCAGAACTGTCTGGAGGATCAGTGCGAAATCAGGTGCGCGATGATCTTGCATCGGCACGATCATCGCGCGCTGCACATCGGCTGGCACATTGGTCGGGCCGGGGATGAACAGATGGGCGGTTCCTGTCAGCATGGCGAATCCTCCTTCGTTGAAAGAGCTATGGCAGACCACCTGCCTTTGCTGCCAATGAAACCGGGTTCTGCTGTAAACGCGAAAGTTTACAAAATGTAATTTTTGTAATGTTGTTAATTTTACAAAACAGATACAATTTGTCGCCGTGCAAGCACCAAAGAATTACGCTGCCCCGAATATGCGCGCGGCGTCTTGGCTCTGCGCATTGTTGAACTTTCTCAATGCTACGTTTGACAGGCGTGGCCCCTGAGCATGAATATCCGGGGGCCTGCCGCATAAAGCCCGCAAAACCCTGCGGCAAAAGCCCCAGGCTGCCGCGCCGGGGCGGTGTCAGTCTTCGTCCTGCAAATCGCCGCCCTGCTGTGCTGTCTGGCCAAAATAGCGGCGCGCCTCGGCAAAATCCAGCAATCGCATCTCGACATTGGCATTGACAGACCCGGCAGGGAATTCTCCGCTTATGGTGCGCTTCCCGGCGGGCAAACCCGTCATCAATTCAAGGGCCTCATCGATATGATTGATCGCATAAACATGGAAGCGCCCTTCGGCAACTGCCTCTACCACTTCAGAGCGCAGCATCAGATTGTCGAGATTGCGCTTCGGGATCAACACACCCTGCCGCCCCGTCAAGCCCTGCATGGAACATGTCTCGAAAAACCCCTCGATCTTTTCATTGATACCGCCAACAGGTTGAATCTCTCCTTGTTGGTTGATCGAGCCGGTGATTGCCAGCGACTGGCTGAGCGGCACGCCCGCAAGCGCCGAAAGCAGCGCGCATAATTCGGCCACAGAGGCGCTGTCCCCTTCGATGCCGCCATAGCTCTGCTCAAACACCACAGAGGCCCAAAGCGAGAGGGGGGTTGCGGGCAAGTAATGGCTTGCCAGATAAGCAGAAAGGATCAACACACCCTTGGAATGGATCGGGCCACCAAGCTTCACCTCGCGCTCGATATCGACGAACTGCCCAGCCCCAAGCCGCACCCGCGCTGTGATGCGGACAGGCCAGCCAAAACGCGCGGCGCCCATCTCTGCCACAGTCAACCCATTGACTTGCCCGATAACGGAGCCACGCGTGGCAATGATCAGCGTACCGCGCGCGATCATTTCCTGAATGCGCTCTGCAACGCTGTCGCAACGGCGCTGGCGCGCAGCATCGGCCCCTTCAACATGGCTGCGCGCAATTGTCTTGGCCCCCTCTTGCCCCGCTCGGTGATCAGCTTCGCGCAGCAGATCCCATAGTGGACTTAGCTGAAGTGATAGCTTCTCGCGGTCGCCTGCCGCGCGTGCTGCAATCTCTATCAGCGCGGCAACGCCATCGGCCGTGACTGGGCGCATATTCTCCTGCCGAACGCGAGCGGCAACCTGACGCGCCAGCCTCTGCTGGCTGTCAATGCGCCAATCCATATCCGGCCCAAATTCAGCCGTTACCGTAAAGAGCTGCGAAAACTCCGGGTCATAGGCGTCCAGCAAGCGCAGAATATACCTGTCCCCCATCAGGACAACACGCAGATCCAGAGGGACAGGCGCTGGATCAAGCGTTCCAGAGGCCGAAAGGCCCAGACGCTCTCCGGCGCTGATGATGCGCACCTCGCCACTCTCAAGGCAGCGTTTCAGCGCCTCCCATGCGAAAGGCTCGGCAAGGACACGGCGGGCATCAAGCACAAGATAGCCGCCATTCGCCTTATGCAGCGCGCCCGGCCGGATAAGCGTGACGTCTGTCAGCAGCGCCCCCATTCGCTGGATATATTCGATCCGACCGGTAAGATTTGCGAGGGTTGGTGTGGGTTCGATAACAACCGGCGCACCAACGCTCTTTTCTGGCGCAGAAACCAGAAGATTGACAGCATAGCGATGAAAGCGCGGCATGTCATGCACACGCACCGAAGTCATCGGGAATGGCCCTTCCCCCGCTTCGCTACCTGCCTGCAAGAACATTGCGGCATTTCCAATAAGATCGCTGCGCAGCGCTTCAAAATACCCCTTCAGCGCAGAAATACCGCCAAAACCTGCGCGCAGGTCTGACAGGTTCATATCCACCACCTGCTCGGCCATTTCGGCATTCAACGCAGTGAGGGCGGCGCGGTGCTCTTTTTCGATCCGGGGCAGCGCCTCCAGAAAAGCCGAAAGCTCTGCCTGTATCTTCGCGACATTGTCACGGATCTCCGCGCGCTCTGCCTCTGGCAGATCGTCAATCATATCCGGCTTCTGCACCTCTCCGTCCTGCATAGGCGCAAGGGCAAACCCCGTAGGTGTGCGCAGGATTGCGACGCCGCAGTCGCGCGCGCGCTGGCCAAGCGCGGCAAAGGCTGCCTCATTGCGCCCGCCAAAGGCTTCTTCAATAGCGGCGCGGCGTGACTGATATTCCTCGGATTCGAACAGGGCCGGTATCGCCTGTGCCAGATCGTCAATCAGTTCCGCCATGCCCGCGCGCAGCTTTCGCCCGCTGCCATGCGGAAGGCGCAACGCGCGTGGCCTGTCAGATGCCTCGAAATCATGAACATATACCCAATCATCCGGGACAGGCCGCTTTGCGGCTTCTTCTGCCAATACGCGGGCAACCGCCGCATATCTGCCTGTTCCCTCTGGCCCATGAACAAACAGATTGAAGCGCCGATGCCGCATCTCGGTCGACAAGCGTATCGCCTCTATCGCGCGATCCTGCCCGACAAGCTCTTCAAGCGGCTCAAGCTCGTCTGTTGTCCCAAAGCCGAGCGCCGTCGGGTCACAACGGCGACGCAGATCATCAGGAGAAAGCGCGGTGGGTGGTTCTGTCATCTTACCAAATCATGGCATGGAGATTGACGCGGGTAAAGACAGTAAGTGCCGCTTTCCAAAGCGCGCCCGGCGCGCGCCGGTCGGGGCCTTCTTCAGCAAGGCGGGCTGAAGGCCACCCGCAACGATGCCGCCACCCAAGCGTCGCGCATATGGCGCAGCGCCCTCTTGAAACCGGCAGGGCGCCACCCTTCTGGCGTTGAAAACAGACCGGCCTATGCGTCACGGCATTGTCGTATCTGCGGGCTAAGCAAATCACGCTGTATTCACCTTACGGAAGGCTCTCCCATGATCCGCACGAAACTTCTGCCCGCGCTTCTCGTGTCGACAGCGCTTGTCGGCCCCGCATTTCCTGAAACACATGTGCATGCCACAGACGGTATCGCCATCTCTCTTTCGCCAATTGGCCAGTATCGCACCGGGATTTATCTGAAAAGCGCCGCCGAGATTGTGACCTATGATCCAGCCAGCAAACGCGCTTTCGTGATAAACGCCGCATCGGGCGAGGTGGATGTGCTGGATCTGAGCGATCCTTCCAATCCCGTGCTGGCCTTTACTCTTGATGTGTCCGATCTGGGCGCAGATGCAAATAGCGTGGCCACGCGCGGCGGGATTGTTGCGGTCGCTGTCGAAGCGGCTGTTCGCACCGATCCGGGTTTTGTTGCTTTCTATGATACCGAGGGCAATCGTCTGTCCGTGGTCGCAGCAGGTGCGCTGCCAGATGCGCTGACCTTCTCGCCCGATGGGCGCTGGGTTCTGGTGGCAAATGAGGGCGAGCCGGCAGAAGATTATGCCATTGATCCCGAAGGCTCTGTCACCATCATCGATCTGGCAGGGGGCGCCGCCAATCTGACAGCCGAAAATGTCCGCACAGCAGATTTTAGCGCCTTCAATGGGCGCGAAGACGAATTGCGCGCGGCAGGCGTGCGGATTTTTGGCCCCGGCGCTTCCGCCGCGCAGGATTTTGAGCCTGAATGGGTGGAAGTGGCCAGCGACAACCGTACGGCCTATGTAAGTTTGCAAGAAAACAACGCGATTGCCGTTGTGGATATCGAAACTGCAACTGTCACCGCCGTCTGGCCGCTGGGCTTCAAGGATTGGTCGGAAAATGGCCCATGGTCAGGCAATGGCTTTGACGCCTCGCGGCGCGGCGCGGTAGATATCCGCCACTGGCCGGTTTTTGGCATATATCACCCCGATACAATCCGCCTGTACGAGGTGAATGGTGAGACATTCATCCTTGGTGCGAATGAGGGCGATGCCCGCGAATATGATGTCGAGGGCTGGTGGTCTGAGGAATTCGCCATCCGCAATCTGCGCCTTGACCCAGCCGCTTTCCCCGATGCCGCAGCACTACAGGCACGCGAGGCAATGGGCGATCTGCTGGTAACATCAACACTTGGTTTCACAAATTGCGATCCGTCACTCTCCACTTTGCAGGTGCAGGAACTGGGCTTCACCGATATCCGCGCCTATGTTGAAACTGAATGTCTCTATACTGCGCTTTATACCTATGGGGGCCGATCTTTCGGTATATGGCGCGTCACGGATGAGGGGCTGGAGCATGTCTGGGATTCTGGCAGCCAGATGGAAGAAACCATCCTTGCCCTGATCCCTGAATACTTCAATGCCGACCACCGCCACCGCGACGAACAACTCAAGCGCCGTTCTGTCAATAAAGGGCCAGAGCCTGAAGGTATCGCCGTGGGCGAAATTGGCGGGCGGGTTTACGCCTTTGTGGGGTTGGAGCGGATTGGCGGGGTCATGGTGTATGATATCACTGCGCCTGCCGAAACCAGCTTTGTCAAATATATCAACACGCGCGATTTCTCGGTTGCCACGACAACTGAGGGGGCAACCGATACCGATCTGGGCGCAGAAGGGCTGCATTTCGTCCCCGCCAGCGACAGCCCCGATGCACAGGGCCGCCCGATCCTGCTTGTGGGCAATGAAGTCAGCGGCACAACGCGGATTTTTGCCATTGATCAGCAATAAATCTGTTTGCTGAATTGTAAGCGGCGGTTACGCCCCATTCATTTCGCTCTTGCGCGTTGGCGTGAGGGTTCGGAGCGGAGGGCGGCCGGTAGCTCGTCAGGGACTACGAGACGAGGTCCCTATGAGCCAATGGCCTGCGGGGCATACGCCCACGGCATCAGATGGTCGATGTCGCGGTCGAGGTGACCGGTGGCGAGTTTCGTGAACAGATCGCGCAAATAGGCATAGGGTTCGACGCCGTTCATCTTGCATGTGCCGATCAGGCTGGCGAAGCGGGCCCAGTTGCGACCGCCTTCATCATGGCCTGCGAAGAGCGC
>JAIUNA010000143.1 GCA_022565265.1 Roseinatronobacter sp.
AATTTCGTTCGGACTTTGCCGCCATAAAGCGCTTAGCTTCCGGGTGGATCGCCGCACCGCGGCCCAGCAATGCGCGGCTTGGCGCGCAACTCCAAATCTCGGCAACCCGCTCACCCCTTCCCCCGGTATTTCTGCGGATAAGGTGCCAAACACCCGCAGGCTCAGGCGGGCCGCAGGTTCAGCGCGCGTTCGCGCACGGGCAGGTGCACAATGGCCGAGAACAGGCCAACCCCAACCCCCACCCACCATACGAGCGTATAATCGCCATGCAGATCATATAGCGCCCCCCCCAGCCAGACGCCCAGAAAGCTGCCCAACTGGTGGCTGAAAAACACAATCCCGTATAGCGTGCCCATATAGCTCAACCCGTAAATATGCGAGATCAGCCCAGAGGTAAGCGGCACTGTCGCCAGCCACAACGCCCCCATCATAAGCGAGAATAAAAGCACCGAACCCGGCGTGATGGGCGAGAGGATAAAGGCCGCCGCTATCACAGTGCGCGCCATATATATCCCCGCCAGCAGGTATTTCTTGGAATAGCGCTTGCCCAGCCATGCCGCAGCCAATGTGCCGGCAATATTGGCCAGCCCGATCAGCGAAATCGCCACCGCCCCCAGCGCCGATGTGGTGGTAATGCCAAAGGCTGCCAACATCCCATCCGGCGCAATCGGGCCGCACATCTCTGTCACCATCGCCGGGAAATGCGCGGTCACAAAGGCCAGTTGGTAGCCGCAGGAAAAAAAGCCCAGAAAGATCAGCGTGAAAGAGGGGTCACGAAACGCCTGTGTCAGTGCTTGGCCCATGCTTTGCTCCAGCTCTGCGCGGCTGGCAGGGGCGGGGCTGCGCATCATCGGCAGGGCGAAAAGGGTCAGCAGAATCGCCACAGAGAACATGACAAACACGCTTTGCCACGCATAAAAGCTGAGCAGAATTTCCGCCACAGGCGCGCCAAACACTTGCCCGGCACTTCCCGCCGCCGTGGCAATGCCCAAGGCAAGGCTGCGATTCTCATCCGAGGCCGCGCGCCCCACCACAGCCAGAATTACCCCAAAGCCCGTGCCTGCAATGCCAAAACCCACAAGGATTTCCAGCAGCTGATGCGCGCCGGGTGTGACAGCGAAAGACGACAGCACCAGCCCTGCCGCATAGACAAGCGCGCCAAGGATGATGGCGCGACGGTCGCCAAAGCGTTCGGCAATCGCGCCGAATATCGGCTGGCCAATACCCCATGCCAAATTCTGAATCGCAATCGCCAGCGAAAATTCGGCCCGCAACCAGCCAAACTCTTCGGCAATCGGGATCTGAAACACCCCGAAACTGGCGCGAATGGCAAAGCTGATCATAATGATGATACAGCCGCCAATCAAAACCGGGGTCATCAGGGGGGCGCGGGCTTGTGTCATGGGCTGGCCTTGGGTGCAAATAATGCGCTTAACCTGTGCAATTTCTGCGCCACCGTCAAGCGGGCGCAGCGCCAAGGCAAAGCGCGCGCCGGCCTTACGCCACCAGCGTTTCGGCCTCTTTCAGCTCAACACTCACCAACTGGCGGACACCGCGCTCTGCCATTGTCACGCCAAACAGCCTGTCCATGCGTGCCATTGTCAGCGCGTTATGGGTGATAATCAGATAGCGTGTATCGGCGCGGCGGGTCATTTCATCCAGCAAATCGCAAAACCGCGCCACATTGGCATCATCAAGCGGCGCGTCCACCTCATCGAGCACACAGATCGGCGCGGGATTGGCCAGAAACACCCCGAAAATCAGCGCCAGCGCCGTAAGCGTCTGCTCCCCCCCGGACAGAAGCGAGAGCGTGGACAGTTTCTTGCCCGGTGGCTGGCACATGATCTCCAGCCCCGCATCCAGCGGATCATCGCTTTCCACCAGCACAAGCCGCGCCTCTCCGCCCGAAAAGAGATGGGTGAACAGCGTGGTGAAATTGGCATTTACCTTGTCAAAGGCCACAAGCAACCGCTCGCGCCCTTCGCGGTTTAGCGCGGCAATACCGCCGCGCAGCTTGGCAATGGCCGCTTCCAGATCGGCTTTTTCCTGCACCAGCGTGTCATGTTCAACCTGCACCGCGCGCGCATCCTCTTCGGCGCGCAGGTTGACCGCGCCCAAAGCATCGCGCGCGCGGCGCAGGCGGATCAGCTCTTCTTCCAGCTCGCTGGCGGGGGGCATGGTGGCGGGGTCTGCCTCCAGTTGTGCAAGCAGGGTTTGCGGGGTGCAACCCATATCGGCATCAATGCGCTCGGACGCCACGGCCACGGTTTCGCGCGCGGCATCGCGCCGGGCCTCTGCGCGCGCGCGGCCCTCGCGCGCGTCAGAGGCCGCGCGCTCTGCCATGCGCTCTGCCTCTGTGGCGGCGCGCAGCGCGCTTTCAGCGCCCAGCAGCGCATCGCGCGCGGCTGTCGCGCGGGCTTCCGCCTTGGCAATCTCCGCGCCCAATGCAGCGCGGCGGGCGGCCACATCTTCGGGCGTGGCGCGGGCGGCTTTCAACTCTGCTTCGGCCTGATCGCGCCGCGCTTCCAGATCGGAAATGCGGCTTTCGGCGCTGTCCAGCCGCAAGCGCCAACCGCTGAGCGATTTTGTAATCTCCTGCGCACGGGCCTTGCGGGCATTGGCCTTGCTGCGCAATTCATCCGCTTGGGCGCGGCGCGACATCATGCCAATGCGCGCGGCCTCTACGGACATGCGCAAACTATCCGCCTCGCGGCGCGCGCTGTCGAGTTCGGGCAGATCAAGGCGTTGGGCCTCGGCCTGTTCCATGGCCTCTGCCAATTCGGCCAAATCCTCTTGCAACCGCTCTAGTTGCGTTGTCGCAGCATCCAGCCGGTTTTCGGCGCCCGCCCGCGCGGTCTCGGCGCGCGAGAAGGCGCGATTGGCCTCTGTCAGGCGCTGATCGGCATTGCGCCGGGCCTCGCGCGCGGCGCGTTCGTCTTGTGCCAAATCCTCCAGCCGCGCTTTCTGGGCGGCATGTGCGGCGCGCATCTCGTCCAGCCGGGCTGCCGCGCGCGCCAGATCATTGCGCAACCCGTCCAGCCGGTTGATCTGTTGCAACCGCAAGGCTGTGGCGCTGGGCGCATCGCTTGCGCCAATATGCAGCCCGTCCCACCGCCACAAATCCCCCTCCAGCGACACAAGGCGCTGGCCGGGGCGCAGGCTGGCTTGCAAGCCAGCGCCTTGATCGGCGCGCACAATCCCGATCTGCGACAGCCGGCGGTGCAGCGCATCGGGCGCGCTGACATGGGGGGCAAGGGGGGCCGCACCAGCGGGCAGGGGGGCAGGGCTGTCATAGGGTGCCAGCGCATGCCAGCCCGACGCGTTACCTTCGGCCAAAGGCGCGCGCAGATCATCGGCCAAAGCCGCACCAAGTGCTTGCTCATGGCCCGGCGCCACGCGCAGCTGATCCAGCAGCCGTGCGCCCGCGCCGCTGTCACGCTCCAACAGGCGCGACAGCGCTGCCACTTCGGCGCGCAGCGTTCCTTCTTCGCCCTCGGCCTCGGCCAATTTGCCGCGCGCCTCGGATTCAAGCCCCTGCGCCTGTGCCCGCGCGGCCTCTGTCTCTGACAGTGTGATCTCGGCCTCTTCGGTTTGGGCAAGAACTGCCTCAACCTCGTCTTGCGCGCGGGCCAGATCGTCTTGCAACTGGCCTAACGCGGCCTCGGCCTCGGCGCGGGCCAGATGGGCTGTGCTGCGCGCGGCTTCCAGCTTGCTCAGGCGCGCGTGCATGTCACCGATCTGGCGCTCGGCGGATTGGTGGCGCGCGGCAAGGCGGGCCACATCTTCGGTGGTGGTGGAAAGTGCCGCTTCCAGATCTTGCAATGCCGCCGCCGCGTCCGAGGCGATGTCCATCGCCTCGGCCAGCGCCTCATCCTGCCCTTCGGTGGCTTTTGCAATCTGGCCCTGTTCCCACTCCAGTTGCGCAATCATCTCTGCGGCATCGCGGTTCAGGCTGGTTTCGCGCTCTATATCGCTGCCAAGCTGGGCAATCCGCCCCTCCAGCGCGCGAATGGCATCCAGCGCGCGCGCTTCCTCATTGGCCAGTGTGTCGCGCTGCACTTCCAGCCGTTGCAGGATCGCACCTGCCACGGCTTCTTCCTCGCGCAGGGCAGGCAGGCCATCTTCCGCCGCTTCGCGCGTGCGGGTGGCACTGCGCGCCATGGCTTCTGCCTCTGCGCTGTGGCGCAGCGCGTCTTGCAAGGCCGTTTCCGCCTCCAGCCGCGCCTGATCTGCCTCGCGCCAGCGCCGATACAGAAGCAACCCTTCCACCTGCCGCAACCGCGCGCCAATCTGGCGGTAGCGTTCGGCCTGCTTGGCTTGGCGTGACAGTTGCGCAAGCTGGCTGGCAAGCTGGTCAATCACATCGCTGATACGTTCCAGATTGGTTTCAGTGGCCCGTAGGCGCAATTCGGCCTCGTGGCGGCGCTGATACAGGCCCGAAATCCCTGCCGCTTCCTCCAGAATACGGCGGCGTGCCTTGGGCTTGGCATTGATCAATTCCGAAATCTGCCCCTGCCGCACCAGCGCGGGGCTATGCGCCCAGGTAGAGGCATCTGCAAACAACATCTGCACATCGCGCGCGCGCACATCCTTGCCATTTATCTTATAGGCGCTGCCGGCATCGCGGGTAATGCTGCGGGTGATATCTATCTGATCGGCCTCATTGAAGGCGGCAGGTGCAAGGCGCTGGCTATTATCCACCTGTAGGCTGACTTCGGCAAAATGGCGCGCGCCGCGTGTATCCGTGCCCGCAAAGATCACATCTTCCATACCCGCGCCGCGCATCGCGGTGGGGCGGTTTTCGCCCATCACCCAGCGCAAAGCCTCCAGCAGGTTGGATTTGCCGCAGCCATTTGGCCCCACCACACCTGTCAGGCCCCGATGGATCACAAGATCTGTCGGGTCGGTAAAGCTTTTGAAGCCATTCAGGCGCAGGCGGGTAAAATGCACGATCGGTCAGACTCAGGGAAATTCCTGCACTTAGTCTCCATCTTGGTTTGGTACGAGTCAAGCGGTTTGGCTTTATCTGGGTGCATGATCCGCGCGCACCACCAAATATTGATTTTCTGCCTCCCCCGCTGCGACACTCTGCCATACTGTGCCCGCAATCACATTGATATATTCATATTTAACAATGTTTAGGAGTTTGCCCCATGTCCCAATCCGCACCTCGTCCCAGTGACACCTATTCGCCGCTCTATTTCCTCGCCTCGCTTGGTGCAGGTGGGCTGGCGGTGACATTCTTCATGTGGCTGATGCACTGGATTCCCCATCCCGGCAAAACCGTCCCTGTTTTCGAGGATATCACCGCCGCCTTTACCTCTGGGTCTGTGCTGGTGCAGGGCATGATCCTTGCTGCCATGGCGGGAATCGCGGTTTTCGCCTTTCTGAATCTCAAGCTCCTGGTGTGGAATCTGCGCCGCTTTGCCCAGTGGCGCCAGACCGAAGCCTATGCCGGTTTCGCGCGCTCCAATGCGCAAAGTCAGGTGATGGCGCTGCCTTTGGCGCTGGCCATGTCTGTCAATGTTCTGTTCATCCTTGGCATGGTCTTTGTGCCGGGCCTGTGGTCGGTGGTGGAATATCTGTTTCCGCTGGCGCTGGTGGCCTTCCTTGCCATCGGGGCCTATGGGTTCAAACTCTATGGCGGCTTTTTGGGGCGTGTGCTGACAGAAGGCGGGTTCAATTGCGCGGCCAACAATAATTTCGGCCAGGTGCTGCCTGCATTCGCCTTTGCGATGGTGGGCGTTGGTCTGGCCGCGCCCGCAGCACTCAGCACATTGCCTGCCGTGGCGGGGCTGGGGCTGGTGCTGTCCAGCTTCTTCCTGATGACATCGGTTTTGATTGCGGCTGTCGCCATGGTGCTGGGCCTGCGCGCCATGATGGAGAATGGCGCAAACCCCGAAACCGCGCCCACATTGTCTATCATCGTGCCGCTGCTGGCAGTGCTGGGCATTCTCAGCCTGCGCCAATCTCATGGGCTGGAGGTGCATTTCGGCGCCGATATTTCTGCCGGGCAAACGCTGGCCACCTTGTCCAAATTCCTGTCGGTGCAAGTGCTGTTTTTGCTCTTCGCGGGCCTGATCCTGATCCGCCAAGGCTATGCAGGGCGCTTCCTTTTCGGGCGTGACACCTCGGCCGGGTCTTATGCGCTGGTCTGTCCGGGGGTTGGCTTTGCGGTGATGCTGCATTTCTTCATCGACAAAGGGCTGGTAGATGCAGGCTTGATCGTGAAATTCGGGCCGGTGTTCTGGGTGCTGAGCGCGGTTGCGCTGGCCGCGCAACTGGCGATGATCGCCCTTGTCTGGCATCTCAATCGCCGCCATTTTGGCGTGCAAGGGCCAATGGCGGCCGTACCCGCAGAATAACCCTGCCAATGCGCGGGCTTGGGGCGGGGGGCAATGCCCCCCGCTTTTGCCAATGGCGCGGCCCACAATCCCCGCCTATGCGCGGCATCTTCTTTCACACTGGTGCATTCCCAGCCGGAGAGGCGCAGAAATTCCTTGCAATCCTCAAAATTGGTAATATTAATTTACCAATTAGACGGGAGGGTCTGACTATGGAAATGCCAAAGCCCAATCCGGCGGTGCTGCGCAAGCGTGACCGCGTGCTGGATCGACTGGCCGCTGTGGTGCAACCGGATGCGCTGATCTCGGACGAGGCCGAGCGCCGCGCTTATGAATGTGATGCGCTTACCGCCTATCGTTGCCTGCCAATGGCCGTTACCCTGCCATCGAGCACAGCCGAAGTGGCGGCCATTTTGCGCATTTGCCACGAGGAAGGCGTGCCGGTCGTGCCGCGCGGCTCTGGCACATCGCTGGCAGGTGGCGCGCTGCCCACCGAAGATAGCGTCATCCTTGGCGTGGCCCGCCTGCGCGATGTGATAGAGGTGAATCACCCCGACCGCTATATTCGCGTGCAAACCGGTATGACCAATCTCTCGGTTACGGGGGCTGTGGAAAGTGACGGGTTTTTCTACGCGCCAGACCCGTCCAGCCAGTTGGCCTGCGCGATTGCGGGCAATATCGCCATGAATTCAGGCGGCGCGCATTGCCTGAAATACGGTGTTACCACCAATAACCTTCTGGGCGTGACCATGGTCATGATGGATGGCACGATCCCCGAAATCGGCGGCGCGCATATGGATGCGGCGGGCTATGACCTGCTGGGCGTGATCTGCGGGTCGGAAGGGCAATTGGGCGTTGTGACAGAGGCCACATTGCGCATTCTGCCCAAGCCAGAGGGCGCGCGCCCGGTTCTGATGGGCTTTGACAGCAACGAAGTTGCGGGCGAATGTGTGTCTGATATCATCAAGGCAGGTGTTTTGCCTGTGGCGATTGAATTCATGGATCGCCCCTGTATCCGCGCCTGCGAAGATTTCGCCAAAGCGGGCTATCCCGATTGCGAGGCGCTGTTGATTGTCGAGGTCGAAGGATCGCCCGCAGAGATTGACGAACAACTTGCCCTGATTACGGCAATCGCGCGCCGCCATAACCCGGTGGAACTGCGCGAAAGCCAGTCCGAGGAAGAAAGCCGCAAAATCTGGCTGGGCCGCAAATCGGCCTTTGGCGCGATGGGGCAGATCAATGATTACATGTGCCTTGATGGCACGATACCTGTCACCTCGCTGCCTTTCGTGCTGCGCCGCATCGGCGAGATGTCAAAAGAATTCGGGCTGGATGTGGCAAATGTGTTCCATGCGGGCGATGGCAATATGCACCCGCTGATCCTGTTTGACTCGAATAAACCCGGCGATCTGGAACTGTGCGAGGCCTTTGGTGCAGAAATCCTGAAACTCTGTGTCGAGGCCGGAGGCTGCCTGACAGGTGAACATGGCGTGGGTATTGAAAAGCGCGATCTGATGGCCGTGCAATACACGCCCGAAGATATGGAAGCCCAGATGCGGGTTAAGGATGTGTTAGATCCGCAGTGGTTGTTGAACACAGCAAAAGTGTTCCGGATCATCTCAAGCGCCACACGGCGC
>JAIUNA010000144.1 GCA_022565265.1 Roseinatronobacter sp.
CATGGTCATGATCGGTTCCGTGGTCGTGCCCGTGGTCGTCTCCGTGATCACCCTCTTGGCCATGATCTTCGTGATCATGGTTGAATTCGCGCAGGCGCAAGCCTTCTGCGGTGATCAGCGTGACAACCTCGCCGCGCACCTCGATCCCGGAAAGGGCGCGGGCCATCCATGGTGTAAGTTCTTCGCCCACCCAGAAGATCAGATCAGCTTCGGCCAGAATGCGCGCTTGTGAGGGGCGCAGTTGGAAGGAATGCGGATCTCCTCCTCTGTCAAGCAGAAGATCGGCGCTGCCTGTCTCGCCCATCACCATTGAAACAAGGGAATGGGTTACGGGAAAATCTGTCACCACGCGGAGTGTATCTGCGGCGAGGGGGGTGGACATCATGGCACAGGCCAGCGCGAGGGAGTAGCGCATCCCAGTCTCCTTGTGTTATAGGGTCACAAGACATATCTAATGTTATACCATAACAGTCAAGGCGGAAATCATGACGGATCACGCAGCGGCCAGCAGCTTTTGTTGCGCAGACCATAGCGGGACAGCCAATGCACAAGCAATTCTGACACAGGCAGAAGACCGCGCAAAAGCGCGCGGGGTACGCCTGACGCCCGTTCGCCGCCGCACGCTGGAGATATTGTTGCAAGCCCATGTGGCGCTTGGGGCCTATGATGTGTTGGAGAGGCTGGGGGCGGAAGGGTTTGGTTCTCAGCCCCCTGTCGCCTATCGGGCGCTTAATTTTCTGGTGGAACATGGGCTGGCCCATCGTATCCGACGTCTGAATGCCTTTACCGCTTGCGCCCATCCGGGCGAGGAGCATCGCGCGGCCTTTCTCATCTGCGAGGCATGTGATTCTGTGACAGAAGCCCCTGCGCGGCTGGTAAGTGATGCGCTGGCACTGGCTGCGGCAGAGGCGGGGTTTCGGCTGGAGCGCGCCACGATCGAGGCAGTAGGCCTCTGCGCCGCCTGTCAGAGGGCAAGCGCGTGAGTCTGATATCGGCAACCGGGCTTGGTGTCAGCTATGGCGGGCGGCGCGTGCTGTTCGACATCAATTTTCAGATCGACCGGGGTGAGATTGTAACAGTTGTCGGGCCAAACGGGTCTGGAAAGACCACGTTTTTGCGCGCACTTCTGGGGGTTGTGCCCCCTTCTCGCGGCGGGGTGCACCGCGCCAAGGGGCTGCGCGTGGGCTATGTGCCGCAGAATTTGCATATTGATCCCGGATTACCGCTGCCTGTGGCACGTTTTCTGTCCTTGCCCCATCGTCACAGCCCGGCGGCAATGGCCGAGGTGCTGGCGCGGGTGGGTGTGCCGGATGTGGCCGGGCAACATATGACAACCCTTTCCGGTGGGCAGTTTCAGCGCGTGCTTTTGGCGCGCGCCCTGCTGGCCGCGCCCGATATCCTGATGCTGGACGAGCCAACGGCGGGGCTGGATCAGCCGGGAGTTGCAAGCTTTTATCGCCTGATTGACGATGTGCGGCGCGATATGGGCTGTGCTGTTTTGTCAATCAGCCATGATCTGCATGTGGTGATGAGCGCCTCTGACAGGGTGATTTGCATCAATGGCCATGTCTGTTGCGAAGGCGCGCCCCATGTGGTGCGCGCAGCGCCCGAATATCGTGCCTTGTTCGGTTTGGGCACAGGGGGTGCTTTGGCCCTGTATCAGCATAGTCATGACCACGAGCATGATCATGACCACTGTCATGAGAGTGGCAATGATCATGCCCATGAAAAGGAACATGCCGATCATGCTGGATGATTTTCTGATGCGCGCGCTTCTGGCGGGGCTGGCCGTGGCGCTGGCAACAGGGCCTTTGGGCTGTTTTGTCGTCTGGCGGCGCATGGCCTATTTTGGCGATGCAACGGCGCATGCGGCCATTCTGGGTGTGGCGCTGGCGCTTGGTTTTCAGATCAGCATCTTCATGGGCACGATGGTTGTGGCGCTGATGATGGCCATGACAGTTTCGGTGCTGGCAGGGCGGGGCTGGGCGATGGATACGACATTGGGGGTGCTGGCGCATTCGGCATTGGCCTTTGGGCTGGTGGCGGTGTCGTTTCTGCCAACCGTCCGGGTGGATCTGACCGCATATCTCTTTGGGGATATCCTCGCTGTCTCGCGTTTTGATCTGGCAGTGATTTTTGCCGGCTCTGCGGTGGTTTTGGGTTTGCTGTGCTGGCGCTGGTCGGCGCTGTTGACGGCAACGCTCAATGAGGATTTGGCGCATGCCTCTGGCATACATCCGGGGCGCGAGCGGTTGGTTCTGACACTGGCGCTGGCCGTTGTGGTTGCCGTTGCGTTGAAAATCGTGGGTGCGCTGCTGATTGCGGCGCTGTTGATCATCCCGGCCGCGGCAGCGCGCAATTTCGCGCGCGGGCCGGAAAGCATGGCAATGATTGCAGTGGTTTTGGGGGCCGTATCGGTTTGGGGGGGGCTGGAACTGTCATTGCCACAGGACACGCCCTCTGGCCCCTCAATCGTGGTTGTGGCGGCGGTACTCTTTTTGCTCAGCACAGTTGCAGGCAGTTTGCTGGTGCAGTTTGGGCGGCGATAGTGCGCGCCTGCGCCGTCAGGCGGCTTTCTCGGCGGTGAATTGCAATCGTGCCAGCCGCGCATAAAGCCCGCCTTCAGCGACCAATTCGTCATGTGTGCCAGTTGCCACGATCCGGCCTTCGTCAAAGACGATAATCCGGTTGGCCTGTTTCACTGTGGCCAGCCTATGGGCAATGGCGATCGTTGTGCGTCCTTTCGAGAGGTGATCGACCGCGCGTTGCACAGCGGCCTCGGATTCGGCATCGAGCGCGCTCGTCGCTTCATCCAGCAGAAGTATGGGCGCATCACGCAATATTGCGCGTGCAATCGCCACGCGCTGTTTCTGGCCGCCCGACAGCATCACGCCGCGTTCCCCAAGCTCTGTGCGATAGCCCTCTGGCAGGCGCGAAAGGAAATCATCCGCATGGGCGGCCTTTGCAGCGGCAATGACCTCGCTATCAGAGGCACCGGGGCGGCCAAAGCGGATATTATCCATGGCAGAGGTCGCAAAGATCACCGGGTCTTGCGGCACAAGCGCAATCGCTTGGCGGAAATCGGCGCGCGTCATCTCGCGCAGATCCAGCCCATCAATGCGGATAGAACCCGATTTCGGGTCATAATAGCGCATCAAGAGTTGCAGGATCGTCGTTTTGCCTGCACCAGAGGGGCCAACAAGGGCCACTGTTTCACCGGGCGAGACTGTCAGGCTTACAGATTCCAGCGCTTGCTGGCCGGGGCGTGTTGGATAATGGAAGGTTACATTGTCAAACCGCACTTCGCCGCGCGCGGGGCGGGGAAGGCCCTTGGGCTGTGCGGGGTCTTGTACGCTATCCTCGGCGCTCAGCAATTCCACCAGCCGCTCGCTTGCGCCCGCAGCGCGCTGCAATTCCGACCAGATTTCTGACAATGCGCCGACTGATCCCGCCACGATAACAGCATAAATGACAAATTGCGCCAGTTCACCGGGCGTCATTGCACCTGCGGCCACATCACGCGCACCCATCCAGAGCGTGCCAAGAATGCCAGCGAAGACAAGGAAAATGACAATGACTGTCAAAAGCGCGCGGGTGAAAATGCGTCTGCGCGCCACATCGAAACTGGTTTCTGTTACACGGTCAAAGGCGGCGCGGCTGGCGGCTTCATGCGTGTTGGCCTGCACCGTCTGCACCGAACTGAGCGCCTCCGAGGCATTGCCCGAAGAGGCTGCGATCCAATCCTGATTTTCGCGCGACAGTTTGCGCAGCTTGCGCCCCATCACCACAATGGGCACAATAATAACGGGAACCATCAGCAGCACAAAGCCCATCAGCTTGGCCGATGTCAGCCCCAGCAATACCAGCCCGCCCAGCAGCATCAGCGCATTGCGCAGCGCGATAGAGACAGAAGAACCGATCACAGATTGAATGAGCGTGGTATCTGTTGTCAGGCGCGAAAGCACTTCGCCCGTCATGATACGTTCATAAAATGCGGGGCTGCGGTCTATGACGCGGGCAAATAGCGCCTTGCGGATATCTGCCACAATCCGCTCGCCCAACCGGGTGACAAAATAATAGCGCAAGCCCGTTCCCAGCGCGAGTAGCCCCGGAAGCCCGAATGCGCCCGCGAAATACTGATTGAGCAGCATCATCTCGCGCGCTTCAAACCCGTCTACCACACGCCGCACAGCCAAGGGCAGCGCAAGCGTAATGGCCGCTGTAGTGACAAGCGCAACCATCGCCAGCGCCAGCAAGGTGCGATAGGGCCGGATAAATGGCCAAAGGCCCTTCAATGCGCTAAAATTCTTAGATTTCGCGCGATCTTCCAACGTGGATGCCGTTGTCTCTGCCATTCTGTCTTGCTCTTGCCTGTGACAAGACGGGTTTAGGTCAGCATTGCACAGGGGGCAAGCCCCACTACAGTCGCAGATGCGGCGTTATTTTGGCGCAGTGAGAGGAATCATGCCGCTTTCTGCATGCGCAGAAAGGTAAACAGGCCAAGGCTGGTGAGGGGTTTTTCCTCTACAACGCGCAAATCGCGCACGCCCAGCACACGATCTTTCGGGAAATTCGAATGCCAGCCCATCCAATCTGCGAAGGGGGCAAATTTGCGCTCCAGCCATGCCAGCCAGCCCTCTTCACGCGCAAAATGATTTACCAAAAGGATTTGGCCGCCCGGTTTGCAGACCCGCGCCATTTCGGCCATGACCAGCTCAGGGTCTGGCACGACCGAGATCAGATGCATCGCCACCACGATATCAAAGCTGGCATCCGGGAAATCCAGCTTGCGCGCGTCCATTTGGCGCAGCTCATTCACATGCGAGAGGTTTTCTTCGCGCACCTTGGTGCGCGCCCGCGCCAGCATGTCTTCGGAAAAATCTATCCCAGATACTTTCAGCGTGGGGGCATAATAGGATAGTGCAAGCCCTGTTCCGACACCCACTTCCAAAACATGCCCGCCAGTTTCATTGGCAACTTTGGTTGCATGTCGGCGCCCGGCATTTGTGATGCGCCCGAATGTCAGATCGTAAATTGGTGCCCAGCGCCGATAGCTGGAGGTGATCGCTTCGGGTTTCAAATTCGTTTCTCCTCGCCTGTTGCCGGAGAAGGTGGGGCAGGGTGCTTAAATGGTCAACCTTGATTGTTGCATCGCAACGGCAACTTTTGCGTTATCACACAGCTTTGCCCCAAAACGGGCAGTGTGTGTCACATTGAAAAGCTGATCCCGCATCCGCAACTGGAAGATGCGTTGGGATTTTCAATCACAAACCGCGCGCCGATCAATTCTTCCGAGAAGTCGATCACCGCATTGGCCAGAAATGGCAGCGACACCGGGTCTATCAGCACTTTGTGCCCGTTCTTTTCCAGCACCAGATCATCGTCAGCAGGGGTATCAAAGCGGATATCATATTGAAAGCCCGAACAACCGCCGCCATCGACGGCAATGCGCAGGGCCTTGACCTCGCCTGTATCTTCGGCGATTTCGGCCAGACGGGCAAAGGCACGCTCACTTACGCGGGGGGGCAGGGTCAGGGTCATGGCTACCAGCTGTTATATTTCTGATTACTTTGGTCTGATATAAGCCGCATAGCGGTTTACGGCAAGAGAGCGGGAGAGAATATGCTCAAACCCTATGCAACACAGCCAGAAGACTCGCGCGGGCGGCTGCATCGCGAGGCGATGAGTACCTTTCGCTCTCCGTTCCAGCGCGATCGCGACAGGATCATTCACTCTTCTGCCTTTCGAAGGCTGAAGCACAAGACCCAAGTGTTTATCGAACATGAGGGCGATTATTATCGCACGCGCCTGACCCATTCCATCGAAGTGGCACAAGTGGCGCGCACTTTGGCCAGTGCTTTGGGTCTGAACACCGATCTGGCAGAGGCGATTGCGCTGGCCCATGATCTGGGCCATCCGCCCTTTGGCCATACAGGTGAAGATGCGCTATGCGAATTGATGGCCCCTTATGGCGGGTTTGATCATAACGCACAGGCCTTGCGGATCATCACCAAGCTGGAACGCCATTATGCCGATTTTGACGGGCTGAACCTGACATGGGAAACGCTGGAAGGGATTGCCAAACATAATGGCCCGGTTACGGAAGCGCAGGGCAAGCCACTGAAAGGCGGTGTGCTGCCCTATGCGCTGGCAGAGTGCAACGCGGATTTTGATATGGAATTGTCAGGCTATGCCAGTGCCGAGGCACAGGTGGCCGCGATTGCCGATGATATTGCTTATAACCACCATGATTTGCATGATGGTTTGCGCTCTGGCCTGTTTACGGAAGAAGATTTGATGGAACTGCCCATAACCGGCCCTGCTTTTGCAGAGGTGGACAAGCTTTATCCGGGGTTGGAGCGGATGCGCCGCAGGCATGAAGCCTTGCGCCGGGTATTCGGGGTAATGGTGGAAGATGTGCTGGCCGTGGCCTCTACCCGGCTTGGCCCCGCCGATCTGACATCGGCGCAGGATATCCGCGATTTGCGGCTTACGATCATCCGCTTTTCCGACCGGCTGTTTCGAGAGTTGAAAGTGATCCGGCAGTTTTTGTTCACGCGCATGTATCGCGCGCCCTCTGTGGTGGCGATGCGCGCGGAGGTAACGGAAATGGTGCGCGCGCTTTTTCCGCTATTTGTAGCCCAGCCGGGTTTGCTGCCCGCCGAATGGCGCCGCGATGTGGAGAGTGCCCGCGATGAAACCGCGCTGGCGCGGATTGTGGCGGATTATGTGTCTGGCATGACGGATCGGTTTGCCATTCAGGAACATGCGCGCTTGATAAAAGGAGTTACGCCTGAAACCGGGCGGTATTTATGATATTATTTCCCTTCGGGACAGCGCGTATTTGCGCTAGATTGGGCGCATATTTGCTGGGAGTGTAGCACTGGACAAGTGCCAAGTGGCGCGGTAAAGGGTGCATGATAGCGCTAACGGTTCTGGTTCCGGGGGCGCGTTTTTGGCTGGCAGGAAATTGGTATGGTTGCGCGCGTCATTCCGGTAGAAAGATTTGATCTGGTGATCTTCGGCGCGTCAGGCGATCTGGCGCGGCGCAAAATCCTTCCGGGCCTCTATCGGCGGTGGAAAGAGGGGCAAATCCCCGAAGGTGCGCGCATTATCGGCGCAGCCCGCAGCGAGATGACAGATGCAGAGTTTCGCGCACAGGTGGCGGGGGCGCTGGAAGAGTTTCTGGAACCGGCAACCTTGCTGCCCGATGTTGTTGCGGGCTTTCTGGATATGCTGGCCTATGTCACGATCGATGCACGGGGTGACGCGGGCTGGGAAGCCCTGGGCGCGATCATCCGCAAAGATGTGGTGCGCGCTTTCTACCTCTCTGTTGCGCCCGCGCTTTTTGGCGATATCGCGCAGCGCCTGCACCAGCGCGGCATTGCCGATCGGGCCTCGCGCATTGTGGTGGAAAAGCCGTTTGGCAAGGATCTGAAAACCGCCCGCGCGCTGAATGCGGCCTTGGCAGAGTATTTCAACGAAGACCAGATTTACCGGATTGATCACTATCTGGGCAAGGAAACCGTGCAAAACCTGATGGCAGTGCGCTTTGCCAATATCCTCTTTGAACCGCTGTGGAACGCGCAATTTGTGGATCATGTCCAGATCACAGTGGCCGAAACCGTGGGCGTGGGCGGGCGCGGCGAATATTACGACAATTCGGGCGCCATGCGCGATATGGTGCAAAACCACCTTATGCAGCTTCTCTGCCTGATCGCGATGGAGCCGCCGCATTGCTTTGAGCCTGACGCCATGCGCGATGAAAAACTGAAAGTGATCCGCGCGCTCGATCCGCTGAAACCTGGCGAATATGTGCGCGGGCAGTATCGGGGGAAGGGCGGGGATGATTATGTTCAGGAAGCAGGCAATCCCGACAGCCGCACTGAGAGTTTCATTGCAATGAAGCTGCATGTTTCCAACTGGCGCTGGAAGGGCACGCCCTTTTATCTGCGCACGGGGAAGCG
>JAIUNA010000145.1 GCA_022565265.1 Roseinatronobacter sp.
CCCCCCCCCCCCCCGCCACCGCCTCAGAGCAAGCGGCGCGCGATAACCTGCGCCTGAATTTCGCCTGCACCTTCAAAGATGTTCAGAATCCGCGCATCGCACAAAATGCGGCTGATCTGGTATTCCAGCGCAAAACCGTTGCCACCGTGGATTTGCAGCCCGTTATCAGCAGCCGCCCAAGCGACACGCGCGCCCAACAGCTTTGCCATGCCTGCTTCCAGATCACAGCGCCGCTCGGCGTCTTTCTCGCGCGCGCTGAAATAGGTCAGCTGCCGCGCGATCATGATTTCCACCGCCATCATCGCCAGTTTTGCCGCCACGCGGGGAAATTCGATCAGCGATTTGCCAAATTGCTTGCGATCCTCGGCATATTGCATGGCCACTTCCAGCGCATTCTGGGCCACCCCAATCGCACGCGCGGCGGTTTGAATGCGCGCGGATTCGAATGTCTGCATCAACTGCTTGAAGCCCTGCCCTTCTTCCCCGCCCAAAAGGTTTTCACCCTTCACGCGGAAATCGTCGAAATTGACAGTGTATTCTTTCATGCCCCGATAGCCCAAAACCTCGATCTCGCCGCCTGAAAGGCCCGCATCGACAAAGGGCGTCTCATCCGTGCCCGGCGTCTTTTCGGCCAAGAACATGGACAGGCCGCGATAATCCTTGGTATCGGGAATGGTGCGGGCCAGCACTGTCATCACATGGGTACGCGCGGCATGGGTAATCCATGTCTTGTTGCCGTTGATCACCCAATCGCCGCCATCCTTCACAGCGCGTGTGCGCAGGCTGCCAAGGTCTGACCCTGTATTGGGTTCGGTAAACACCGCCGTTGGCAAAATTTCACCGGATGACAGCTTTGGAAGCCAATGCTCTTTCTGCGCCTGTGTGCCACCGCAGATAATCAGCTCTGCCGCGATTTCGGTGCGCGTGCCAAGGCTGCCTACCCCGATATAGCCGCGAGACAACTCTTCCGAAACCACGACCATCGCGGCCTTGGGCATGCCAAGCCCGCCAAACTCCTCCGGGATTGTCAGGCCAAATACGCCCATCTCGGCCAGTTGGTCGATAATCTCCATCGGGATCAATTCGTCTTTCAGGTGCCATTCATGGGCATGAGGGGCCACCTGTTCATCCGAATAGCGGCGGAACTGGTCGCGGATCATCTCCAATTCATCATCCAGCCCGGTTGCCCCAAATGTGGCACGGCCATGATTGCTGCGCATACAGGCAACAAGCGCCATGCGCGCGGCATCGGTATTGCCATCGCGGCGCAATTGGCCCGCGGCACCGCTCTCCAGATCAACCGAGACGCCCAGATCACCAAGGCGCACCACTTCACCCTGATTCATCGGAATACCGCCAGCAATCTGGTTGAGGTATTCGCCAAACCCGATCTGATGGATCAACTGCTCCATCTCGCCAAAGCGGCCCTCGGCGTGCAACCGCTCTGCCCAGCCCTGCATCTGGCGCAGGCTTTCAACATAGGTGGCCAGCCATGCCAGCCCATGGGCTGCATATTGGTCGGCATCCAGCAATGTGGCATCCACTTTGCCCGCCGGGGCCACGCGCAGGCGCATGGTCTCTTTGGCCTGCTCCAACAAGGCCTCCAGTGGCGGCAGGGCCGCGCGCGTTTGGGCCAGAAGATCGCTCATCACGGGCGAGGGCATTGCTTGTCCATCATGCGGCATCGGTCTCTCCACTCTTGTTTTTGCGGCCTTTGCATTTGCAGCATTACATAGGGCCTTCGCAGGTGCAGCGCAACAAAAATACACATATCAGCGGGTATCTTTGCATTTATGTCGCAGCACCATATAGCCACCATAACCAAAGCTACAAATGCAAAAACGGGCGGCCTACGCCACCCGCTTTTGCAAATTAAACCGAAGCTACTCAGCTTTCAGTCATGATCTCGTCATGTTCGCGATCCAGACGCGGCTCGCGCGGGGGGCGGCCAATAACATCGCGCAATTCGTCCAATTCGATAAAGTTATCGGCCTGACGGCGCAGATCATCTGCAATCATGGGCGGCTGGCTGCGGATGGTCGACACGACAGACACCCGTACCCCCTGCCGTTGCAAACTTTCCACCAGCGGGCGGAAATCGCCATCACCCGAAAACAGGACAGCATGATCAAGCCGCGGCGCCAGTTCCATGGCATCGACTGCAAGCTCGATATCCATATTGCCTTTCACCTTCCGCCGACCAAGCGAATCCGTATATTCCTTCGCCGCCTTGGTGACCATGTTATAGCCATTGTAATGCAGCCAATCCACCAATGGCCGGATGGGCGAATAATCATCATTCTCAAGAAGCGCGGTATAGTAGAAGGCGCGCAGCAACTTGCCCCGACGCATGAATTCCTGCCGCAGCAACTTCTAATCAATATCAAACCCAAGCGCCTTGCCCGCAGCGTACAAATTCGCACCATCTATGAACAACGCCAGTCGCTCGTCTTTATAGAACATCGATTTTACCTTACAAATCAGGTTGTTTGGGGGTATTGACGCAATCACACCTGAACCAAGGCCACAAATGCAATCCGTTCAAAGAAACTGCGTCAGATCATAAAATGACAGTGAAACAACAACCAATGATTTGCAATCAGGTGCTCATTGCGCTTGGGGGTAACGTGACAGGGCAAAAGGATAGTCCTTTTGAGGAAATCACAGATGCAATCACACAGATTTCCCTTTCAGAGCTTATAGTTGTCAAACAAAGCCGGGCCTATCGTACCCCCTGCTTCCCGGCAGGGGCCGATCCCGATTTCGTGAATGCAGCGCTGTTGTGCAAAAGCACACAAAGCCCCGCCGCGATCTTGCAGATCCTGCATCAGATCGAGGCGCGCGCCGGCCGCGAGCGCAAGAAACGCTGGGGGCCACGCGTAATTGATCTTGATCTTCTTGCCATGGGTGATCTGATTTTGCCCGACCGCACCAGCTATCTGCGCTGGGCAGGGTTGCCCTTGGCCGCGCAGATGCAAGACGCCCCCGATGATCTGATCCTGCCCCACCCACGCCTTCATGAACGCGCCTTTGTGCTGGCGCCGCTTATGGATATCGCCCCGGAATGGTGCCATCCAGTGCTGAACATGACAGTGGCCGAGATGTTTGCGGCCCTTGATCCGGCGCTTTTGGCCGATATTCACCCGATTTCACCTTAATTTCATACCGCAAATGCCCCGCCCTCTCTTGTCATGGGCGGCTGCGCGCAGTATGAGGCCCTCTTGACCCGCGTTTTCAGACAGAGTGGAGATACCCTATGGCCCGCGTCACAGTGGAAGATTGCGTTGACAAGGTTCCCAACCGGTTCGAGTTGGTGGCGCTTGCAGCCCATCGCGCGCGCGAAATCGCGGCCGGTTCACAACTGACAATCGATCGCGACAATGACAAAAACCCTGTCGTGGCGCTGCGCGAGATTGCCGAGGAAACCCAATCCGCAGACCATCTGCGCGAGCGGATGATCGAGAGCATGCAAACCCAGATCGAGGTGGACATGCCCGAAGATGATGACATGGCGCTTCTGATGGGCGGCGAGCAAGACGCGCCCGAACAAGACGGCATGAGCGAAGAGCAAATGCTGCGCGCGCTGATGCAGGCGCAAGGTGAAGCTGGCTAATCCTGTCACAGGCCCCGCGCAGTATCAGCACAGCCCTTGTGCCTGCGCGGGTTTTGTCCCTAAAGTATGCCTGACAGCATGTGTCGGGACTGACAAGAAAGGGCCACAAGCGTGATCACGCAAGACGATCTGATCGCCCTTGTGCGCAACTACAATCCGCGAAGCGATGAAAAGCTGATCCGCGAGGCTTGGGCCTATGGCGATGCAATGCATCAAGGCCAGTTCCGCCATTCGGGCGAGCCTTATTTCACGCATCCCGTGGCCGTAGCCGCCCTGCTGACAGAAATGCGGCTGGATGATGCCACCATCATCACCGCCCTGCTGCATGATACGATTGAGGATACGAAATCCACCTATTCCGAAGTTGCGCGCCTGTTTGGCCCGGAAATTGCGGAATTGGTGGATGGTGTCACCAAGCTGACGAATTTGCAGCTTTCATCATCCGAGGCCAAGCAGGCAGAGAATATCCGCAAGCTGTTGATCGCCATGTCACGCGATTTGCGGGTGATACTGGTAAAGCTGGCCGACAGGCTGCACAATATGCGCACCATCCGTTCCATGCGCGCGGCCAAACAGGCCCAGAAAGCGCGCGAGACGATGGATATCTACGCACCTTTGGCAGGCCGTATGGGTATGCAATGGATGCGCGAGGAATTGGAAGACCTCTCCTTCCGTGTCATCAACCCGGAGGCCCGCAATTCCATCTTGCGCCGGTTCATCACACTGCAACGCGAAGCGGGCGATGTGGTGCATCGTATCAGCGCCGATATCCGGGCAGAGCTTGACCGCGCTCAGATCAATGCCGATGTCTATGGGCGCGCGAAAAAACCCTATTCCATCTGGCGCAAGATGCAGGAAAAAGACCTCGCCTTTTCGCGGCTCTCGGATATCTACGGTTTTCGGATCATCACCGACAATCTGGAAGATTGCTACCGCGTGCTCTGTGCCGTGCATAACCGCTGGCGCGCGGTGCCGGGGCGGTTCAAGGATTACATCAGCCAGCCCAAATCCAACGGCTACCGCTCTATTCATACCACCGTTTCGGGCCGCGATGGCAAGCGCGTGGAAATCCAGATCCGCACGCGCGAGATGCACGAGGTGGCCGAGGCGGGCGTTGCCGCGCATTGGGCGTATCGCGATGGCCAGCGCTCCAAGAACCCGTTTGCCGTTGATCCCGCGAAATGGATCAGCACCCTGACCGAAGGGTTCGAGAACGAGGACGATCACGACGCCTTTCTGGAACATGTGAAGCTGGAAATGTATTCCGATCAGGTGTTCTGCTTCTCTCCCAAGCGCGATGTGATCCAACTGCCGCGCCGGGCCACGCCCCTGGATTTTGCCTATGCCATCCATACCCGGATTGGCGATAGCTGCGTATCGGCCAAAGTGGACGGGCTGCGCGTGCCGCTTTGGACACGGCTGCGCAATGGCCAATCGGTGGAAATTATCACCGCCGAGGGCCAGCGCCCGCAATCCAGCTGGATAGACATTGTTGTAACCGGGCGCGCGAAATCCGCTATCCGGCGATCCTTGCGCAATGAGGATCGGGAGCGCTTTATCCGGCTGGGCAATGAATTGCTGCGGCTGGCCTTTGAAGGTGCAGGGCGCGATCTGAGCGCGAAGGCCCTGACAACGGCGGCCAAGCTGCTATCCGTGCCCAATGCCAGCGAATTGCGCGCCCGTGTGGGGGCCGCGGAAATCAGCGCGCGGCGGGTGGTATCCGCCCTATATCCCGAAATCGGCCTGCAAGAGCCGGAGGTGGACGCCGCGCGCCCTGTCGCGGGGCTGGAAGCCGACCAGTCTTTCCGCCGCGCGCCCTGTTGCCAGCCCCGGCCCGGAGAGCGGATTATCGGGATCACCTATCGCGGCAAGGGCGTTGTCGCCCATTCCATGGATTGCGAGGCTTTGGCCGATTATGACGACCAGCCAGAGCGCTGGATTGATCTGCGCTGGCTGGATGGCACGCATCCTGCTGTCTATGGCGTCACGCTGGATCTGACCATTTCCAACGATGCCGGTGTGCTGGGGCGCGTCTGTGGCTTGATTGGAGAGCATAAGGCCAATATCTCTGATCTGAGATTCGTGGATCGCAAGCCAGATTTTTACCGGCTTATGGTCGAGGTCGAATTGCGGGGAATTTCGCATCTGCATCAGGTGCTCACAGCGCTGGAAGCAGAAACCGCCGTGGCTCAGGTTGGCCGTGCAAGAGACCCATCATTACGGCCCTGACAGGTTTGTCGGGGGCAATACCAAGGAAAGTTTACAAGTTTGGTGTTCAAGCGTCGCACTCCGAGAAACTTTCGCCAATCGGTGGTGAATTTTTTCATCCCCGGCGGTGGCTGGGGTCGGTCTGCAAATTATGTGATGCACCGCCTGCGCCGCCTGCCAGACAGCCCCGAACGGATTGCCAAGGGTATCGCCGCCGGGGTGGCGGTAAGCTGCACACCACTTTTCGGGCTGCATTTCATCGCCGCTGCCTCTGTTGCATGGGTGCTGCGCGGCAATATCTTTGCCTCTCTGCTGGCCACGTTTTTCGGCAATCCCTTCACATTTCCCATAATCGTGGTCAGCGCGCTGGAATTTGGCAATTTCCTTCTGGGCCGCGACAGGGTGATCAAAGCCTATGAAGCCATGAATGCCTTTGGCGCAATCTGGGCCGAGCTGGGGCGCAACTGTCTGGCGCTTTTCACCTCAGACCCAGTACATTGGGAGAAGCTGAACAAATTCGGCTGGGATATCTTTGTCCCCTATATGCTGGGTGGCACGATTATTGGGGCGGTCTGCGGGGTGATCGCCTATTTCCTGTCGCTGCCGCTGATCCGGGCCTATCGCAAACGCAAGCTCAAGAAGATGCAGGCGCGTTTCGAGGCCGCCCGCCGCAATGATGCGCGCAAATAGTACGCCGCCTGTATCTTGAGTTCCGCGCCAAGTGCCATATGTTCACATCCAACATAAAGCGAGGAAAGCCATGCCCCTGACACATGCCGACACCCCTTTGCGGCTGGGTGTGAATATTGATCATGTGGCCACCTTGCGCAATGCACGCGGGGGGCGCGATCCAGACCCTGTGCGCGCAGCCCTGCTTGCGCAGCAGGCAGGCGCAGACGGGATAACCCTGCATCTGCGCGAAGACAGGCGCCATATTGTTGATGCCGATCTGCCCGCAATCATGGCCGCCGTAAGCCTGCCCATCAATTTCGAAATGGCCGCTACGGCGGAAATGCAGGCCATAGCACTGGCGCATAAGCCGCATGCCGTGTGCATTGTGCCAGAGCGGCGCGAGGAGCGCACAACCGAAGGCGGGCTGGCCGTGGCGGGTGAAACCGCGCGACTGGGCGCGTTCATCGCGCCTCTGGCGGCGGCGGGATCGCGGGTATCATTGTTTATTGCCCCGGATGAAGCACAGGTCGAAGCCGCCGCCGCAGTGGGCGCACAGGTGGTGGAGTTGCATGTAGGGGCCTATTGCGATTACTGCGCGGAGGGGGACGAGGAAGCGCGCGACGCCGAATTGCGCAAGCTTTTTTCTGCTGCCGCATTGGCGCAAGATTTAGGGCTGGAAGTGCATGCGGGCCATGGGCTGAATTTTGACAATGTCGGCCCCATTGCCGCCATCCCCGAACTGGTAGAGCTGAATATAGGCCATTTCCTGCTTGGCGAGGCCGTGTTTGTCGGGCTGGAAGCGGCAATCCGTGAAATGCGCCGCCAGATGAATCTGGCGCGGATGTAAGCACGACAGGCCGCCGGGGACAGCTTGCACAGGGTCGTCACGTGCGGCCCTGCGCGGAATTGAGGCCGAAGGCCGCCACGCTGCGCTTACGCCGCGAACATCCGGAATGACACGCCCAAGGCCCAAGACAGCACCAGCCCAAGTCCCAAGCCCGCGCCAGCCGGAAGGCCGGTGCGCCGCCCCACCCAACCGGCCATCGTGCCAAATAGCAGAAAAAACAGGACGATCACCGGCAGGATGATCAGCAGGAAAAACAGCGCTTCAAAATTCAGCGCAACTGCCAGCCCAAGGGAGGCAAGAAACCCCATGCGCAGCACAAGGACACGCCATAGCGGCGCGCGCCCGCCCGCACTTAGGATCGCATCGCCCAGAAGAAACGGCACAGCCCCCAGCGCCAGCCCTGCTATGACCGCCACACGCCCCGCATGCGGCAGGAACGAGGCCACATAGCGATCCAGCGCGCCACCTAGAACCCCTATGCCAAAAAGCGCAACCAAAGCGCCAATCCACAAGACAGCCCCGGAAAACTGGCCGCGCAACTGGCCCCATCGGCCCATAAACGCCAAAGTGACCACCCCATAAAGCACCAGATGCAGCGCCAGATAATCGGCCACCAGAAC
>JAIUNA010000146.1 GCA_022565265.1 Roseinatronobacter sp.
AGAGCTGAGACTTGCACAGGTGCCGATGTCCTGACACAACGGCCCCCGACGATACACGGCCCGGAATGCACGGCCAAGCGAAGGAGCGCATGCGCCATGAAGGTCATTGTCTGTGGCGCTGGGCAGGTGGGCTGGCAGATTGCCCGCCATCTCTCGGCAGAGCGCAACGATATCACCATCGTTGACAGCAAGGCCGATCTTGTGCGCCGGGCAACCGATGCGCTGGATGTGCAAGGCGTGGTGGGCTTTGCCAGCCACCCCACCATTCTGGAACAGGCTGGCGCGCGCGATGCCGATATGGTGATTGCCGCCACCTATTCCGACGAAGTGAATATGGTCACATGCCAGGTGGCGCATTCGGTCTTTGGGGTGACGCGCAAAATCGCCCGCCTGCGCGAGCAATCCTATCTCGACCCGCGCTACAGCGATCTGTTTCGGCGCGAGCATATGCCGATTGATGTGATCATCAGCCCGGAGCGCGAAGTGTCTCAGGCAGCGCTAAAGCGCGTGGCCTATCCCGATGCCTTTGATGTGCACGAGTATTTTCAGGGCAAAGCGCTGTTGATCGGGCTGGTACTGGATGCAAGCTGCCCGGTGCTCAACACTTCTTTGCGGCAATTGTCGGAATTGTTTCCGACATTGCGTATCATGGTGGCCGGGCTGCGCCGTGGCACGCGGCTGCTGGCGCCAGAGCCGGAAGACCAGCTTTATGCGGGCGACCAGATTTATATTCTGGTCGATGCCCGCGATGTGGCCCGCGCTTTCGAGGTATTTGGCAAGACCCATTCGCGCCAAGAGCGCGTCTTGGTTATTGGCGGGGGGAATGTGGGGCTTGCCGTGACACGCATTCTGGAAAACCAGCCCGACCGCGTGCGCGTGAAGTTGATCGAGCGTGACCGCGCGCGCGCAGAGATCGCGGCGGATGCGCTGGTGCGTTCCATCGTGCTCAATGGTGATGGGATGGATGCCAATCTGCTGGAAGAGGCCGGGATATCCAAAACCGATGCCGTGCTCTTGCTGACAGATGATGACCGCACCAACCTGCTGGCCGCCGTGCGCGCCAAGGCGCTGGGCGCGAAACAGGCGATTTCGCTGATCAATGATGCCGGCATGGTTTCGCTTGCAGGTGCGATGGGGATTGATGCCCATATCAACCCGCGCGCGCTGACGGTTTCCTCCATCCTGCGCCATGTGCGTCATGGGCGGGTGCGTTCGGTCTATCTGTTGGGTGATCGCGAGGCCGAGGTTATTGAGGCGCAGGTTCTGGGCACATCGCAACTGTCGAATGCGCGGGTGCGCGATATCGCCTTTCCTGAAGGGGCGCTGTTGATCGGCGTCTCGCGCAAGGGTGAATTCATGCGCCCCGGCGGGGATATGGTGTTGCGCGAGGGCGATCTTGTGGTGATTTTCGCCCTCACAGGCGATGTGCCCAAGGTGGATGAATTGCTGCAAGTGGCGGTAGAGTTCTTCTAGAGCATGTCGCGCAAAACTGGGAAGCGGTTTTGCGCAAAAAGACATGCGACCATTTGAGGGTAGAGTGGGTCGCGTGAATGCGAATGAACGCGACACGCGCAAGGCGGCGGTGGGCCATAGCGATGCTTGCCGCGCGCAGCGATACGACAGAAAGGGCCATAGGGTGAGCATGCAGCGCAAAGCACAGGGGCCGCTGATCATGGTGGCGCTGATCGGCGTGACGGCCATGGCCATGCTCTTGCCCGCAGCTGTAGGATTTACCTTGCGCGAACACGCGCTTGCGCGTGCCTTTCTGTATTCTGCCGCGCTTTTGGGCAGTCTGGCCGGGATGATCTATCTGGCGGCGCGCGCCAATCCTTCCCGTGATGGCGCGCTCTCGCACCCGTTTTCCATTCTGACACTGGCCTATCTGCTGTTGCCTGCACTCATGGCCGTGCCCCTGACCGAAGCCATACCCGGAATGCGCTTTGGCGATGCGTGGTTTGAAATGCTCTCGGCTTTCACCACCACCGGGGCCAGCCTGCTGGAGGGCACGACCAGCCGCAGTGTGGATTTGTGGCGCGCTACAGTGGCATGGGGGGGGGGGCTGTTTGTGGTGGTTTGTGTCATGGCATTGCTGGTTCCGTTCAATCTGGGCGGGGTGGAATTGCTGCGGGGCCAGATTGGCGGGGCCATGCGGGTTACAGAGCCGGGGCAGGCCCAAACCAATTTTCAGGAGAGCGATGAAAGCCGCAACCTTCAACGCCTGCGCGATCAGGTCTCGGTGATTGCCCCGGCCTATCTGGGCATTACGCTTGTGTTATGGGTGGGGCTGTCGATGGCGGGCAATCCGCCCCTTGTGGCGCTCATGCTGGCCATGTCTACGCTGTCAACCTCCGGAATTGTGCCCGTTGGGGTAAGTACCTCGGTGCCATCGGAAATTCTGATTGCGCTGGTTCTGGTTTTTGCGCTGAGCCGTCGGCTTTGGCCCGGTGCACGGGCCTTGAGCGCGGATCAAAGCCCCAAGCGCCAAGACCCGGAATTGATGCTTGCAGCCGTGATTGTGGCGCTGATTGTCCTTGCGCTTGTGCTGCATGCGCTGATCCGTCCGGGGCCGGGCGGATTTGTCACCCATCTTGCCGATATCTGGGCGCATGGATTTACGGCGCTGTCATTCCTGACAACCACGGGGTTTGTCAGTTCCGCAAGTGGTGGCCTATCGCAGGTTTTTTCCGGCCCGGCGGGGCTGATGCTGATGGGGCTTGCGCTGTTTGGCGGTGGGGTGGCAACCACGGCGGGCGGGCTGAAGCTGATGCGCGTTTTTGCGCTGGGATGGCAGGCGCGGCGCGAAGTGTCAAAACTGGTTTACCCCGACAGTGTGGGGGGTGATGGCCCGCGCCTGCGCAGTTTGCGCCGCGAGGGGGCATTCGCGGCATGGCTGTTTCTGATGATTTTCATCTTTGCGCTTACATCGCTGACAGCCGGTCTGACCCTTGCGGGCCTCACCCTTGAAAAAGCCGCCGTTTTCGCAGTTGCTGCGTTGACAACAACAGGCCCGTTGCCCCTGATCGCCGCCGCAGAGCCGCTTTACTGGGGGGAGTTGGGGGAGGGTGCCAAGATATTGCTTGGCTTTGGGATGCTGCTGGGCAGGCTGGAATTGCTGCTGCTGCTCTCTGTTCTGTGGCGCCGCTAGAGCATGTCGCGCAAAACTGGGAACCGGTTTTGCGCGACATGCTCTAACCTGGCACGGATCATGTGCAACTACAGGTAAGTACCACAGTTGCCCTGCCGCTGAAGCTTTGGGAAAAATGGTGCCCAGGGCCGGAATCGAACCAGCGACACGAGGATTTTCAATCCACTGCTCTACCCCTGAGCTACCCGGGCACGGGTGCATCTTGCGATGCGAAGCGCGGTGTTTCGCGCTGGGTGAGGGTGTATTATTGCAGGGTTTCAGCACTGTCCAGAGGCTTTGCGAAAAAACTCGCGGCTATTTGTCATCGCTGTCAGTTGGCTGGTCGGCAGTTTCCTCATCCATCTCTGTCAGAGGGGCGGGGATAGCGTAATCTGCGCGCAGCCAGCGGGCCAGATCCACATCGGCGCAGCGCCGCGAGCAGAAGGGCTGATAGGTGGTATCTGTAGCTTTGCGACAGATTGGGCAGCTCATGCCAGCACCTGCCGCAGGGGCATGCGGTCGCGTTTGCGGGTGAGTTCGAAATTGCCCAAGGGTGTCCAGCCTGCAAGCACAGTGTCGCGCCCATCGCTGCGAAAGGCGCCGCGCAGGGTTTGTTCCAGAATCTGGCGCTCTTTCTTGGCACAAGGGGCCAGATCCAGCACCACCAGCCCGCCAAGCCCGCGCAGGCGCAATTGCCGGGGCAGATCGCGGATGGCGGCGATATTGGCCTTCAATGCGGCGGCTGGGCTGGTATCGGGGCCTGTATTGATATCCACGGCAACCAGCGCGCGCGTTGGTTCGATCACCATGGACGCGCCCTTGGGCAAGCTTACATCGCAGCTCAGAAGCGAATCCAGAGCTTCAGTGATATCATGGCGCGCGAAACTGCCTGCGTTTTCATCCAGCGTATCGGGGCTGGGCCAGTCGCGCCATGCGGCCATATGCGGGGTAGGGGCATCGAGCAGGATTTCGGGTGTGCCCTCCAGATCGGCAAGGATCGTTTCTGCAAGGCCGCGCATTTGGGCGATATCATCTTTTATAACAGCGTCATCTGCCGTTTCGCAGGCAGAGCGCAGGATCAACCCCAGCGACGGGTCGGCCCCCTCCATCGCGCGGCGGGCGCAGTCTGCCAATTCAGCCAGCCGTGTCTGATCGCTGATTTGGCGCGAGATATTCAGCCCCGGTGCTTCGGGTGTGACAATGGCATAGCGGCTTTTGAACAAAAGCCGCGTTGTCAGTGGCACGGCCTTGCCGGGTTCTGCCAGCCCGCTGACCTGCACCAATACTGGCGCACCGGGCTTTGTGCCCTTGGTCTGGCGCAAAAAGCCGCTTTGGCCACCGGGCAGATCGACAAAGGCCCCGCCCATGCCTTTGACAGGGCGGCCCATCTTGGCCCGACAAATCGCCTCTGGCGCAAGCGCCATCTCGGCGGGCGCGATGATCAGGTCTTCCAACTGTCCGTCCACCATCCGCGCGGCCGCTTCGCGGCCCTTGTAGTGGTCAAGTGCTATCACACTGCCTTTCATTCCCATCTCAATCCGGCTGCGCGCAGCAGATGCGCGGTTTCAACTGCGGGCAGGCCCATAACCCCGGTGAAAGAGCCTTGTATCCAGGGGATCAGCGCGCCGCCGCGCCCCTGGATCGCATAGCCACCCGCCTTGCCCTGCCATTCGCCAGAGGCGAGATAGGCGTTGATCTCGGCATCTGAAAGCGGTTTCATCTTTACGGCTGTAACCTGCGTGCGCGTCCAGTGGCGCACACCGCGCCGCACGGCGACAGAGGTGATCACCTCATGCCTGCGCCCCGACAGTTTCAGCAAAAATTCGGCCGCCTGCGCCACGTTTTCCGGCTTTCCCAAAATCCGCCTGCCCAGTGCAACCGTTGTATCGGCGGCCAGAACAATATCATCGGGATCAGAGGCAATGGCATCCAGCTTTGCACGCGTTACGCGTTCGCAATAGGGGCGGGGCAATTCGCCTTTTAGGGGAGATTCATCAATATCTGCCGCCAGAATCATATCTGGCACAATCCCAAGCCCGGCCAGAATTTCCTTGCGGCGCGGGCTGCTTGACCCAAGGATCAGACGCATCGTTTATTTGAAGCGGTAATTGATCCGCCCCTTTGTCAGGTCATAAGGTGTCATTTCCACCTGAACCTTATCGCCGACAAGCACGCGGATTCGGTTCTTGCGCATCTTTCCTGCCATATGTGCGTTTATTTCATGGCCGTTTTCCAGCTCGACCCGAAATGTCGCATTTGGCAGGAGTTCCTTGACGACACCGGGAAATTCGAGCAGTTCTTCCTTGGCCATGGTCACTCCAACTTTGTTGCGCGCACCCTAGCGGAGCGCGCGCGATAGATGGGGCTATTTCACCGCATTTTCAAGCGAATTATGACGCTTTCACCTTTTGCACCGGGCAAAGCAGGCGGTTTTTCTGCTCGTCCCAATGCTGATGGTTCAATACCGCACCGGCGCGGCGCACGCGGGCGACGTGCTCCAGAGAGATGTCGGCCATCGCCCATCCGGGTGCATTGAGAGTGGTTTGCGCCAGAATCCCTGTATCGGGAAAGCCCAGATCAGACGGGCCATATATTGCGGCTGCGCCCACATTCAGGTCAACCGCCGGGCACCACTGGGCCGCGCCGACAGTTGGCGCATGCACCACGACACATTGGTTTTCCAGCGCGCGCGCCATTGCCCCCACTTTCACCCGTGTAAAGCCCGATAGCGCATCGGTGGCAGAGGGCACGAGCAGGATTTCGGCCCCTGCCTCGACAAGGGCGCGGGCGAGAAGCGGAAATTCACTGTCATAGCAGATGATGACGCCAATCTTGCCCAAAGGCGTGTCGAATACTGTCAGTCCTTGCCCCGGCGCGATATGCCAGTCTTCACGCTCAAACCGTGTCATGATTTGTTTGTCCTGGTGGCCAATGCGGCCTTGCGGGCCGTAAAGGATGGCCCGGTTCACCGGGCGGGGGCCACCTGCCATGGCCGGGCCGCTTGCCCCAAGGATATGCAGCTTGTAGCGCGCGGCCAGGTTTTCATGCAGGGCAATCACGGCTGCCTGATGGCGCATAACCTCGTGCAGGGCGCGTTCCAGATCGGCGGCCACATCTGCACCGCCAAGGCTGGCCAGTTCCATCGCGCCATATTCGGGAAAGACCAGCAAATCTGCGCCATCCCCTGCCGCGCGCGCAACCCAGTCTGTCAGCTTGGCCGCATAGGTGGCCCAATCTGGCAAGAAATCCAGCGGGTAAGCGGCGGCGGCGAGTTTCATAGGGTACGGCTCCAGAATTGCAGGGGTTTGGGGCTGTCGGTGCTTTCGCCCAGATCCCGCCATGTGAATTGCGCCACGATGCCGGGGCAGGGCGCATAGCCGCGTGCGCGCCAAAACCCATCCAGCGGGCGGTACTGGGCCGGGCGGGCGGGATGATCATCCGGGCGGATCACGCTGCAAAAGGCAGTATGGGTAAAGCCATGCGCGCGGGCATGCCCCTCGCGCAGATCAAAAAACCGATGCCCCGCCCCCTGGCCGCGATAGGCGGGCAACAGCACAGATTCAGCGCAATAGAATATCGCGGCCATATCGAGGGGGCTGCCTGCGAAGGCTGCGGCAAATTCTCCGTCGGCCTCTGCAAGCGGCAATCCGGTAGAGGCCCCCACCAGTGTGGCCCCGTCCCATGCCGCGACAACCACAGCGCGCGCACTGTCTTGATAGGCGCGCAGATAGCTGCGCTCATAGGCCAGATCGCCCTCATAGAGGTAGGGCCATTCACGAAACACGGCAATGCGCAGCGCCGCCACCCCCTCTATTACCGGGGCAATGGACGCGCCTGTCAAACTTTCAAAGCGCAGGGTCATTTCGAGACCTGGGCAATCCAGTCTTGCAAATTGTAATAGGTTGTAATGCGCGTGATCCTGCCATCGCGCAGTGTGAAAAATGATCCCGCAGGCAGCACATAGCGCTGGCCATGCGCCTCTGGCAGGCCGGGATCAGTTTGCAGATACTCCCCATGCACCGTAAATTCGGCGGCAGCGCGGGTGCCGTCTTCGGTTGCAAAAATGACCATATCGCGCAGGGTCTCGCGGTAGCTGACGCCCATATGACTGCAAAATTCAGAGAATTTTGCGCGCCCTTGCCGCATCTCGCCTTGATTGACGAAATGCTGCACATCGTCACTGACAAGGGCCAGCATGGCATCTGTATCGCCTGCATTGAAGGCATCGAAATAGCGGGTGATGATTGCACGGCTCATGCGCTAGCCCTCTGTTGGCGGCCCAAAGCGGGCCAGTATCTTGTCTTTGATCTGTTGGCGCGCCTGCCTGTAGGCATCGAGCCTTGCCTCGCGGGTCTCGCCAAAGCCTGAAGGATCCATGATCGGCCAGTATTCCACAGCGATATGGGCAAAGCGGGTGAGTTCCAGAGCGTGGCGCTGGCTGGCGGGGGAAAGTGCGATGATCAGATCATAGCCTGACAGATCATCGCCCCAATCGGCCATATCCTCAAAGCTGCGCGCGCGGTGGCGCTCTAACTCGATCCCCTCTTCTGCGCCCACGGCAACGGAAAAGCCATCAATCTCGCGATCATTGCGCACCCCTGCGGATTGCACATAGGCGCGTTGGCCATACAGTTTTTTCATAAGCCCTTCGGCCAATGGCGAGCGCACTGAATTGTGGTCGCAGCAAAACAAGATCGAAGAGGGAAAGTGATCTGCCATTCAACCCCCGAAATGCAGAACGCAAATCAGGGTAAACAAACG
>JAIUNA010000147.1 GCA_022565265.1 Roseinatronobacter sp.
CCTTTTCGTCAAAGACCACATCGATTTTGCGCACGCCCATCGCGGCCAGTTCATGCGCGATCTGGTGCGGCGACAAACCGCCTTCGTTCTTTTGCCCGCCGGTCATGGCAACGGCATAATTATACAAGATCTTATACGTGATATTCGTGCCCGCAGCCAGGGCCGCGCGAATGGCCTGCACGCCGTAATGGTTATAGGTGCCATCGCCCAGATTCTGGAACACATGGGCGCGGCTGGAAAACGGGGCTTCACCAATCCAGTTCGCCCCCTCGCCGCCCATCTGGGTGAAGCCCACAGTGTTGCGGTCCATCCATTGCACCATGTAGTGGCAGCCAATGCCCGCATAGGCACGGTGACCATCTGGCACACGGGTCGATGTGTTATGCGGACAACCCGAGCAGTAATAGGGCAGCCGCGCGGCCAGATCGGGGGCGTTGTCGGCGCGGCGCGCATCAGCCAGCAGGGCAAGGCCCGCTTTCACACGGTCAGTGCCGCGCCCTTCCTCGATCAATATCTCGCCCAGACGTTCGGCAATCATGATCGGGTCCAGCGCGTAGCGGGTGGGAAACAGTTCGACCTGACGCCCGTGTTCCCATGTGTCGCCCTTGTGCCAGCCATGGACACGCCGCCCACGCCGGTCGTCAAAAATGGCTTCCTTGACCTGAACTTCGATCAGTTTGCGCTTTTCCTCGACAACGACAATCAACTCCAGCCCTTCGGCCCATTCATGGAAACTTTCCATATCCAGCGGCCATGCCTGCCCGACCTTATAGGTGGTCAGGCCCAGACGCGCGGCTTTATCCGCGCCAATGCCCAGCAGGTTCAGCGCATGCACAAGGTCCAGCCAGTTCTTGCCTGCGGCCACAAACCCGATTTTGGCACCGGGCTTGCCAAAGACGCGGCGGTCCATGCGGTTGGCGCGGCTGAACGCTTCGGCGGCAAAACGCTTGTGGTCGATCATGCGCGCTTCCTGCGCGACAGGGGTATCAACCAGCCGGATATTCAAGCCCCCATCTGGCAGGGCCAGATCAGGCAGGACAAACTGCATCCGGTGCGGGGTGCCATCGACCACGGCTGTGGCCTCGACCGTGTCTTTCATCGTTTTCAACCCGACCCAGACGCCCGCAAAGCGCGACAATGCATAGCCGTAATGGCCGAAATCCAGCACTTCCTGCACACCGGCAGGCGACAAAACGGGGATATAGGCATCGACCATGGCCCAATCCGACTGGTGCAATGTGGTCGAGGATTCGCCCGTATGGTCGTCACCCATCGCGACCAGCACGCCCCCATGGGGTGATGTTCCCGCCATATTGGCGTGACGAAACACATCGCCCGTGCGGTCCACGCCCGGCCCCTTGCCATACCAAAGGCCGAAAACACCATCAAAACGTCCTTCGCCGCGCAGTTCCGCCTGCTGGCTGCCCCAAAGTGCTGTCGCGGCCAAATCTTCGTTCAGCCCTTCCTGAAAGCGGATGTTTGCCGCATCTAACAGCGCTTTCGCGCGGTTCATCTGCTGATCAACCGCCCCAAGGGGCGACCCGCGATAGCCGGTAACATAGCCCGCGGTGTTCAGCCCTGCCTGTTGGTCGCGCGCGGCCTGCTGCAACATAAGTCGCACCATAGCCTGCGTTCCATTCAGCAAAACGGGTGATTTTGTCATGTCGAACCGGTCGTTCAACGAAATATCCTGCCGCCCCATCTGCACCTCCCAGCACTGTTGCGTATAATCTCATCATAGGTCAATATTTCTGACCTACAAAGTGAAAACTGGGTAATTCGGTGCTTTTGTGATCAGATAAAAGCCCGTAGAACGAATCATCTACTTTTGCGCAAACATCTGTATGGAACTGTTGGTATGGACTGGGACAAGCTAAGAATATTTCACGCAGTGGCGGACGCGGGCAGCCTGCCGCATGCCGGTGACACGTTGCAGCTGTCCCAATCAGCGGTCAGCCGCCAGATTCGCGCTCTTGAAGAAGGGCTGGATACTGTTCTGTTCCACCGCCATGCCCGCGGGCTGATTCTGACCGAACAAGGCGAATTGCTGTTTGACGCCACCAAATCCATGAGCAGGCAGCTGGAAACAGCCGCGGCGCGCATCCGCGATGCAGAAGATGAAGTGTATGGCGATTTGCGTGTGACCAGCACCACAGGTTTCGGAACACTGTTTCTGGCGCCGCGCCTGACATCACTTTATGCGCAATATCCCGACCTGCGCATCGACCTGATGCTGGAAGAACGCGTGCTGGATTTGCCCATGCGCGAAGCTGATATCGCTATCCGCATGAAAGAACCCAGCCAGGCCGACCTGATCCGCAAGCGTCTGATGACAGTGAATATGCGGCTTTTTGCCAGTTCGGAATATCTGCGCGCCCATGGCACACCGCAAAAGATGGAAGATTTAAAGGATTTCCGCCTTGTGTCGCAAAATATCACATCGGCACAAGTCAGTGCGGGCGCACAACTTATACGAGAATTGACGGCGCAACCCACCAGATCCAGTTTTACCGTCAACAACTATTTCGGTGTCCTTCAGGCTGTGCTGAATCATCTAGGAATTGGCGTCCTGCCCGATTATGTCGGCGAGGATTTTCCCGAACTGGTCCATGTCCTGCCAGACATTGCCAGTGGCGACATTCCGGTATTTCTGGCCTATCCCGAAGAGCTGCGCCACTCGCGCCGCATCTCGGCGTTCCGTGATTTCGTGGTCGAGGAAATCGTGGCCTACCGGCGCGCGCGGCAGATGTAGGGCGGCGTAAGACGCCTTCAAATATGAGGCATGTTCGCAACGCATGGCGGCAATGTGCCATACGCAAAGCAATTTAACTTGCGTAATGCCTAAGCAATAACCTATCTAGAAGTTAAGACGTTTGAGTTTATAGCTCGCGTCTTTACCTCCCTGTTGGACTTAGGCCGAGCTTCGTGCTCGGCCCTTTTTTTTGCCTTTTTACAGGGCATTTCAGCACCCGTCTGTGCAGGAATCACCGATATATATGGCGTGAAAGTTTATTTTTGCCGCCAAATTGCGCACCGCGCACAAGGCTTCAGCAAGCACGGGCAATGTCCGTTCGCTGTGTCGCTTTTCGCTTTATGCGTGTGTTTTTGCGTATTCGCCACAGTTTCATGACATGCGGGTGGCCATATCAAAGCTGCCCTCTTTCCCATCCGACCCCTTTGCCGTAAGGGGAAGAAACGGCCCGACACTGGCGCGGGCCACACGTTTTTGCCCTGCCCAAAGGTGCCCTGATATGACCGAACCTGCCATTTCCCCCGATCTGATTGCCGCACATGGCCTGAGCCTTGATGAATATGACCGCATTCTGGGCATCATCGGGCGCGAACCGACATTCACGGAACTGGGTATCTTCTCTGCCATGTGGAACGAGCATTGTTCCTACAAATCCGCTAAAAAATGGCTCCGCACGCTGCCCACGACAGGCCCACAGGTCATTTGCGGGCCGGGCGAGAATGCGGGTGTAGTGGATATTGGCGATGGTCAGGCCGTCATCTTCAAAATGGAAAGCCACAATCACCCCAGCTATATCGAACCCTATCAGGGCGCGGCCACTGGCGTTGGCGGGATTTTGCGCGATGTGTTCACCATGGGCGCGCGCCCGATTGCCGCGATGAATGCGCTAAGCTTTGGTGCCCCCTCCCATCCGAAAACCGCGCATCTTGTGCGCGGCGTGGTGGAAGGGATTGGCGGCTATGGCAATGCCTTTGGCGTGCCGACAGTGGGCGGCGAAGTGCGCTTTCACCCCGCCTATAGCGGCAATTGCCTTGTAAATGCCTTTGCCGCCGGTCTGGCCGATGCAGACGCGATTTTCTACTCTGCCGCCAGCGGCGTGGGTATGCCGGTGGTCTATCTGGGTGCCAAGACGGGCCGCGATGGCGTGGGCGGGGCGACAATGGCCAGCGCTGAATTTGATGACACGATCGAAGACAAGCGCCCAACCGTGCAAGTGGGTGATCCGTTCACCGAAAAGCGCCTGCTAGAGGCGTGTTTGGAGCTGATGGCCTCTGGCGCGGTTATTTCCATACAGGATATGGGGGCGGCTGGCCTGACATGTTCGGCAGTGGAAATGGGCGATAAGGGTGGTTTGGGGATCAAGCTGCAACTGGATCATGTGCCGCAGCGCGAAACCGGCATGACGGCCTATGAAATGATGCTCTCCGAATCGCAAGAGCGTATGCTGATGGTACTCCAGCCCGCCAAAGAGGCCGAAGCACGCGCGATTTTTGAGAAATGGGATCTGGATTTCGCCATTGTAGGCGAAACCATTGCCGAAGATCGTTTTCTGATCCTGCATGGCAATGAGGTGAAGGCCGATCTGCCGCTTTCCAAACTTTCGTCCAGCGCGCCGGAATATGACCGCCCGTGGGTGGAAACCCCTGCCCCTGCGGCCCTTGCCGATATTCCCGAAATTAGCCCTATCGCCGCGCTGCGCGCGCTGATTGGCGCGCCCTCTTATGCGCATAAGGCATGGGTATGGGAGCAATATGACAGTCAGGTCATGGCCGATACAATCCGCATTCCGGGTTTGGGTGCAGGAATTGTGCGGGTGCATGGCACGGATAAGGCGCTGGCCTTCACCTCGGATGTAACCCCGCGCTATGTGCGCGCCAACCCGTTTGAGGGCGGCAAACAGGCCGTGGCGGAAGCCTATCGCAACCTGACAGCCGTGGGCGCAAAGCCACTGGCCACCACCGACAACCTGAATTTCGGAAATCCCGAAAAGCCCGTAATCATGGGCCAGTTTGTGGGCGCGATCAAAGGCATTGGCGCGGCATGTGAGGCGCTGGATATGCCCATCGTGTCGGGCAATGTCTCGCTTTATAATGAAACCGATGGCCAGCCAATTTTGCCCACGCCCACAATCGGCGCAGTGGGGCTGATAGACCATTGCGACCAGATCATCGGCGGCCTGCCGCAAGAGGGTGATCTGGTGCTGGTGCTGGGTGAAACCCAAGGCCATCTGGGCCAATCCGCCCTGCTGGCAGAGGCGTTTGGGATTGAAGCGGGCGATGCGCCGCATGTCGATCTGGCGCAAGAGCGGCAAAATGGCGAATTCCTGCGCGAAAACCGCGCACTGGTAAAGGCGGCCGCCGATCTGTCCGATGGGGGCCTTGCGCTTGCCGCGTTTGAAATGGCCGAGGCCGCCGGGCTGGGCCTGAGCCTTGAGAGCGGCGATATCGCAACCCTCTATGGCGAAGATCAAGCGCGCTATCTGCTGGCCGCAAGTTTTGATCAGGCCGAGGCGCTGATGGTGGCTGCCGGCAAGGCCGGGGTGGTACTGGCCTGTGTGGGGAAATTTGGCGTCGAAACCGTGCAGTTGGGCGATGACAGCGCCCCCTTGGCAGAGCTTTCTGCGCTCTATCGTGGGGCCTTTGCGGCAGCTATCGGCAGCGCTTGATCTGCCCGCCCGCCGGGATTACCTTGAGGCGAAGAAGAATAGGAGCCGCGCGATGGCCATTACAGTTGAAGACTTGGAAACTCTTTTGAAAGAGGGGTTTCCCAATGCCAAGATCACGATTACCGACCTTGCGGGCGATGGCAACCACTACGCCGCAGAAGTGATTGACGAAAGCTTTCGTGGCCTGAACCGCGTGCAACAGCAACGCGCTGTCTATGCCGCGCTGAAAGGCAAGATGGATGGCAGCCATGGCGAATTGCATGCTCTTGCGCTGACCACCAAAGCCCCTGACTAAAGACCAACACGCCCTGAAAGGATGCCGCCGATGAGCGCCGCAGAGAAGATCAAGCAAACCGTCGAAGCCAATGATGTCGTGCTCTATATGAAAGGCACGAAAACCATGCCGCAATGTGGCTTTTCCAGCCGCGTGGCAGGCGTGCTGAATTTCATGGGCGTTGAATATGCCGATGTGAATGTTCTGGCAGATGAGGAAATCCGCACCGGGATCAAGGATTATTCCGATTGGCCCACCATTCCCCAGCTTTATGTGAAGGGCGAATTTGTGGGCGGCTGCGATATTGTTACCGAGATGACATTGTCGGGCGAATTGGATCAGCTATTCGATGCCAAAGGCGTGGCCTATGACAAGGACGCGGCAGAGAAAATCCGCGAGGCAAATGCCTGAGCAGGGCTTGCACCAGATATGAACGGCCTTCAGGCCCCGGATCATCTCCGGGGCCTTTGGCGTTTTATGGCCGCGTCCATGGCCGCGCCCCGGCACTGGCCACCGCGCGGCGCATCTGCACCGCGCCTGCGCGCAGATCATAGGCGCGTGCGCCGGTTGCGCGCATCTCGCGCGGGGTGATCACCTCGCAGCGCCATGCGCCGCGCGGGGCTGGAGCAACGGGCACAGAGACAACCACAATCCGCCCCGGCAAGCACAGCGCATCAACCTGCCCCGCCGCCGCCGCGCCCGAAAGATGCACCACATCAAATCCGCCGCCGCGCAGATGCACAATATTGGCGCGCGCATCATAGCCGCTGCGCGCATGTGCCTGGGCTTGCTCGGCGCCATCTCCATCCGCGCGCAGCCAGCTTTCAGCCACAAAACTGCCACTGCGCGCGCGGCTCAGGCTGCGATGGCCATCCTGCATCAGCCCTACCACTTGCGCCTCTGGCGCAATCAGCAGCACTGGCCGGTCTGTCTGCACCCATAGAAAAAGGCCCAGTGCCATGGCGGGGATACCTGCCAACCGCGCGGCCCCCTGCCAGATGATCAGCCACAGCGCGCCAAGGCTGAGAAGGGGCATGACAGCGGGCATGGGTTGGATCACAGGCATCACCGCGCCGTCCAGCGCGCTGACATGGGCCGAGACCGCCAATATCCAGCCAATCGCAGGCCCCATTATTGCCAGCCCCACCCCTTCCAGCCCGAACGGGGCCAAAAGCGCGGCCAGCACAGCGGCGGGCATGATGACAGTCCCCATTAGCGGCACAGCCAGCAAATTGGCAATCAGCCCATATTCCGCCAGCCGGTTAAAACTGGCCGCAGCCACCGGGGCCGTGGCGACGCCCGCCACTATGGAACAGATCACAAGGCTTAGCACGGGCCAAAGCCAGCGCGGAATTTGCCCGCGCCAAGCGCGCTCATCGGCAAGCCAGCGAAACACCGCCACCAATGCCACAGTGGCCGCGAAACTCATCTGAAACCCGGCCTGAACCAGTGCTTCAGGCCGCATCAACAAGATCAGCGTTGCCGCCAGCGCGACCGAGCGCAGCGAGACGGCCCGCCGCTCCAACAGCACTGCGACCAGCATAACCGCAACCATGATATAGGCGCGCTCTGTCGCCACATTGCCGCCCGACAGTACCAGATAAAACGCCCCTGCCGCCAAAGCCCCAACAGCGGCAATCTTGCGCGTTGGCGCACGCAGCGCGACAGGTGGCACAAGCGCCATTAGCAAACGCAAAAGCCCGAAAACAAACCCTGTCAGCAACCCCATATGCAAGCCCGATATGGCCAGCAAATGCGCAAGGTTGGAACGGCGCAATACTTCCATCCGTTCTTGCTCTATGCCCGATCTGTCACCCGTCAGGATGGCAGCGGCAAAACCACCCTTATCGCCGGGCAACTGCGCTTGCACTTGTGCCGAAATCGCCATGCGCAGACGGTGAATGCGCAACCCGGCAGCACCCTGTCCGGCGGGTGCGGCAATCACAACAGGCGCGCGGGTATACCCCACAGCCCCTAACCGCTCGAACCATGCAAGGCGGCGAAAATCAAAGCCCCCCGGTTCGGCCGGGGCGGGGGGCGGGCCAAGATGGCCCGTTGTCATCACCCGCAAGCCCGGCTCTGGCGGAGCAAAATCGTGCGGGCCATGCAGCGTGATCCGCACGCGCGCAGGCGTGCGGCCTTGGGACATATCTTGCAAGACCACCTCATCCAGCGGCAGGCGCAGCGCATC
>JAIUNA010000148.1 GCA_022565265.1 Roseinatronobacter sp.
AACTGTCCAAACGCCACGGCGCGCTGGGGGTAGAGGAATATCAGCGCATGGGCTATCCCGCAGCCGCCATGCGAAACTACCTTGCGCGGCTGGGCTGGAGCCATGGCAATGACGAGTTTTTCACCGATTCTCAGGCGCTGGAATGGTTTGATATCAGCGGAATCGGGAAATCTCCGGCGCGTCTGGATTTCAAAAAACTGGATCATCTGACAGCCCAGCATATGAGCGTGGCCGATGATGCTGCACTGCTGCATGAATTGCAGGCATATCTTGCCGCAACAGGGGCAGACCCGTTGACACAAGCCCAATATGCGGGAATGCTCAAGGCAATGCCCTTCGTGAAGGACAAGGCCAAAAGTTTCGGACAAATTTATGAAAAGGCTTATTTTATTCTAACCGAGCGCCCAATTTCGCTCGATGAAAAAGCGGCCGCTGCACTTGACACTGTATCCCGTAGTATACTGAGGGAATTGACGCCGCGCTTGCAAAATGCTACGTGGGAGCGGGAGTTTCTGGAGGGTATTGTTACAGAGATTGCACAGGCACATGGTCTGGGTCTAGGCAAGCTTGCGCAACCCTTGCGCGCGGCCTTGGCGGGACGAACCAGCAGCCCTAGCATTTTTGATATGATGATGACTCTTGGCAAAGCGGAAAGCTTGGGCCGTATAGAAGATGCGGCAACCTGACCATAACGGGGCATAACCCCAGGTCTGGAATGGGACAGCCTGAAGGGCACTACGCCCACAGGCCATTTTGAAAGGATGCGGAATGGCGAACGGAAGCGAGACGGCAAAGCTAACGATAGGCGACAAGGTGATCGACCTTCCGGTCTTGAAACCATCTGTTGGCCCGGATGTGCTGGATATTCGCAAGCTCTATGCACAAGGGGATGTATTCACTTACGACCCCGGCTTCACCTCAACCGCTGCCTGTTCCTCGACCATCACCTATATTGACGGCGATGCGGGGGAATTGCTGTATCGCGGCTACCCGATCGAGGAACTGGCCGAGAAATCGCATTTTCTGGAATGCTGTTATCTGCTTCTGTACGGAGAATTGCCCTCTGCCGCTGATCTGGAAGATTTTGAAAGCCGGGTAACACGGCACACAATGTTGCATGAGCAAATGCAATATTTCTTCCGCGGCTTCCGCCGTGACAGCCACCCAATGGCCGTTATGACAGGCGTTGTGGGCGCGATGTCAGCGTTTTACCACGATTCGACCGATATCAACGATCCTTGGCAGCGCGAAGTTGCGGCCATTCGCATGATTGCGAAAATGCCCACGATCGCAGCTTGGGCGTATAAATATTCCATCGGCCAGCCCTTCGTGTACCCCAAGAACAGCCTCGATTATTCGGGGAACTTCTTGCATATGTGCTTTGCCGTACCCGCAGAGGAATATGTGGTCGATCCGATCCTGAGCCGCGCAATGGATCGCATCATGATGTTGCATGCCGATCACGAGCAGAATGCCTCCACCTCTACCGTGCGTCTGGCTGGCTCTTCGGGCGCGAACCCCTTTGCCTGTATCGCAGCAGGCATTGCCTGCCTGTGGGGGCCTGCACATGGCGGGGCAAAGCAAGCCTGCCTTGAAATGCTGCGCGAAATTGGCACGGTGGATCGCATCCCCGAATTTATCGCCAAGGCCAAGGACAAGAATGACCCGTTCAAGCTGATGGGCTTTGGCCACCGCGTCTATAAAAACTTCGACCCCCGCGCGACAGTGATGAAGCAATCTGCCGATGAAGTGCTGGGGCTTTTGGGGATCGATGATAACGAGACGCTGAAAGTCGCCAAGGAACTGGAGCGGATCGCGCTGGAAGATGAGTATTTCATCTCCAAGAAGCTCTATCCGAATGTGGATTTCTATTCTGGGATCATTCTGGAAGCGATGGGTTTCCCGACATCCATGTTCACCCCCATCTTTGCGCTTTCGCGCACTGTGGGCTGGATCAGCCAGTGGAAGGAAATGATTTCCGACCCAGAGCAGAAAATCGGCCGCCCGCGCCAGCGCTATACCGGCGCACCACGCCGCAGCTATATTGAAATAGAGACCCGCTAACGCTTGGTCACACGGACAAAACCGCCCTTCGGGGCGGTTTTTTGCTGCGCGCCCCTTGGCAGGCGCTGCATACGGGCATAGCTGCTGGGCATGAACAAAATCGCGCCTTTCCTCACACTCTTTGCAACGCTGGCCTTTCTGGTCGCGCCCTTTGTGACAGATCCGTTCACAGGCTTCGCGCCAGAGCGTTTTCCTGTGCCACAAATCTCTCCCCCGGTGCAGCCCGCGGGCTATGCATTCGCTATTTGGGGCGTGATCTATATCTGGCTTGGTGTGTTGGCCGTAACAGGCGCAACCCTTCGGCGCGCGGATACAGGCTGGCGGGCCGTGCATCTGCCGCTCACGCTTAGCCTTGGGCCGGGTGCGCTTTGGCTTTGGCTTGCGGGTGTTTCAGCACTGGGCGCGACTGTGCTGATTTTCTGGATGCTGGCCTTTGCGCTTTGGGCCTTGCTGCGCGCTCCCTCGCAAGATCGCTGGCTGTTACAAGCGCCTGTTGCCCTCTATGCTGGTTGGCTGACAGCGGCGGCGCATGTGTCACTTGGTGTCAGTCTGGGCGGCTTTGGGCTGGTTAGTGCGCAAACAGCTGCACTGCTGGCACTGACAAGCGCAACCGTCCTTGCAGGCGCAATGCTTTGGCACAAACCGCAGGCACCCGAATATGGGTTGGCCGTGATCTGGGCCTTTATCGGTGTTCTTGTGGCCAATCTAGGGGGCGCTGCAATAGTGCTGGCGGCAACAGGCGTGGCGATTGCCGCCATTACAGCCCTTGTGCTGCGCGGGCTTTGGGCTGGACAGAAGCGCGCGGGCCTGTAACACCAAAGCACAAGCACCCCCCGGAGTAGCCCATGCCCCATGACCCACTCATTTTTGCCCCGGATGGCAGTATCACCCGCCTGCGCGCCATCATGCGTGCGCTGCGCGACAAGGATACAGGGTGCCCGTGGGATATAGAGCAGGATTTTGCATCTATCGCCCCCTACACAATCGAAGAAGCCTATGAAGTGGCCGATGCGATAGAACATGCAGACTGGCCCGCATTGGAAGGGGAGTTGGGTGATTTGCTGTTGCAGGTGATCTATCATGCGCAGATGGGCGAAGAGGCCGGGCATTTCACCTTTGATAGCATCACCCGCGCGATCAGCGACAAGATGCTGGCACGCCATCCGCATGTCTTTGGCAGCGAGAGCCGCGACAAAAGCGCCGAAGATCAGGTTCAGGATTGGGAAAAGGTAAAGGAACAGGAACGCGCGGCGCGCGATAAGGGGGGGGTGCTGGATGATGTGGCGCTTGGCCTGCCTGCCCTGATGCGCGCGGTGAAACTGCAAAAACGCGCTGCAAGGGTGGGGTTTGACTGGCCAGAGATCGGCCAGGTTCTGGATAAGATCGTAGAAGAGGCGCGCGAGTTGACAGAGGCGCGCGACAGCCTTGGCCCAGCGGAGCGCGCCGAAGAGTTTGGTGATCTTCTCTTCGTCATGGCCAATCTGGCCCGCCATCTGGAAATAGACCCGGAAGCGGCCTTGCGCGCGGCCAATGCCAAATTCACCCGCCGCTTTCATGCCATAGAAACGGCGCTGGCACAGGATGGCCGCCGCCCCGAAGACAGCACGCTGGAAGAGATGGATGCCCTCTGGAACGCCGCAAAGGCACGCGAGAAGCACAATGCAGCCAGATGACCAAACCCTGACACAGGCGGGGCTTGCGCCCGAAGGGCGCGGCAGCATTCTGCTTTTGGCCTGCGGGGCTTTGGCGCGGGAAATTCTGGCGCTGAAGGCGGCGAATGGCTGGGATCATATGGATTTACTCTGCCTGCCCGACAATCTGCACCTGTGGCCCGACCGTATTCCCGATGCGGTGGAAAAGGCCGTGAGCGAACATCGCCCCCGCTATGACGAAATTTTTGTGGTTTATGCCGATTGTGGCACAGGCGGGCTGTTGCAGGCACGCTGCGCGGAATTGGGCGTGGAAATGGTGGCAGGGCCGCATTGCTATGCGTTTTTTGAAGGGGTCGAGGCTTTTGCCGCAAAGGCCGAGGATGAGATGACCGCCTTTTACCTGACCGATTTTCTGGTGCGCCAGTTTGAGGCTTTTGTCTGGAAGCCCATGGGGTTTGACCGCCATCCAGAGCTGATCTCGATGATGTTTGGCAATTACACCCGGTTGATCTATCAGGCCCAAACTGATGATCCCGCGCTTGATGCCAAGGCGCGCGACTGCGCCGCGCGGCTTGGGCTGGCTTATGAACGGCGGTTCACAGGCTATGGCGATCTGGAGCGCGCGCTTGCAGCGCGCGGCGGCCCTTCCCCTGTGGCATAACCTGCCGCCTGTCCTGCGCGCTATTTGTGGCGGATGAAATAGGCGGTGGCCTCTGGGCGGTCTTGCATCTCCAGCAACATATGGCCCGATTCCGCACAAAAATGTGGAATATCCACCACGGCGGCCGGATCGCTGGCCAATACACACAGCACTTGGCCAGACTGCATGTCTTTAAGCCGCTTGCGCGCTTTCAAGACAGGCAAGGGGCATAAAAGCCCCACTGCATCCAATTCCACATCTGCGAAAATTTGCTCTGGCGCCATTGCTCTAACCCTCGCGGCGCCTGCGCCCGCGCACAGGCGCGGGGGCATCCAGCCCTTCGCGCAAAAGCGCTGTCATCGGGTGGTCGGGATGATCTGTGCCATATTGCGCAAGCATATCATTCAGCGCGGCGCGCTGGTCGGCACTGGCAGGCAGGCTCAGCGCCCAATCAATCAGGATAGAGCGGCATTCTCCGTCTGATATCCCCTCCATGCGATAACTTTCGCGTATCAGCCCTTTCGGGTCATGGCTGGTCTGCATTCTCGTCCTTTCCGGCCATGGCCGCATCTGATGCCAAAGTGGCAGTTATCGCGTGATCCGCCTGCGCGCAATCCGCGCGCAGCAATTCAGCCCGCGTGTCCGCGCTGTCTGCACCTGCCGATGACAAGATAAACTTCTGACCACCGGGGCCAAGAGCGGCGATATCGGAAATCCGGTCGGCCAGCAGCCGCCCCGTAGCCTGCAAGACCCAGCACAGGCGATAGGCTTGCAACAGCGCTTTTTCCGCCTGTGGCGAAATCACCCCTGCCTTTGCACCTGCGCGCAACTGCGCTTCCACACGGCGGGCATGATGGCCTGTGCGCAGCGCGCAGAATTGCGCGATCAACTCAATATCCATCAATCGCCCCGGCCCGGATTTGGCATCCCACAGCCCATGTGCGGGTTTTGCCTCGGCCAGACGCGCGCGCATATCCGCCACATCCTGCGCGACAGTGGCGCCGCCCGCCTTCTCCGCCAAAAGCACACGGCGAAACGCCTCCAGCCTGTCGCCCAAGGCAACCGATCCTGCCACCCGGCGCGCGCGTGTCAGCGCCAGATGTTCCCATGTCCAAGCCTCGTCACGCTGATATTGCTGGAACGCGGCCAAACTGGTGGCAACAGGCCCTTGCCGCCCGGAAGGGCGCAGCCGCATATCCACCTCATACAGACGCCCCTCGGCCGTGGGGGCGGAAATGGCGGTCAGAAACGCCTTTGTCAGCCGCGCGTAATAGCTGCGCGCATCCAAAGGCCGCGGCCCCTCTGACATCTCGGCATGATCAGCCTCGTAGATGACGATCAAATCCAGATCAGAGGCCGCGTTCAACCGCCCGGCCCCAAGCGAGCCCATGCCAAGCACAACCGCGCCCTGCCCCGGCGCTGGCCCGTGTTTGCGGGCGAAATCGGCTTGCACAACTGGCCAAAGCGCGGCCAAAGATGCTTCGGCCAACGCAGAATATTCTGCCGCAGCCTCGAATGCATCTATCAGGCCGCGCAAATGGTGTACACCAATGCGGAAATGCCATTCCCGCGCCCAGACACGAGCCGCATCCAACTGGCGCTCATAATCTTCGATCTGGGCCAGACGATCCGCCAATTCGCGTTGCAAAGCCGCTGTTCCGGGCCAAGGCGCAAAAAAGCCCCCGCCAATCACAGCATCAAACACGGCTGCATTGCGCGACAGATAGGCCGAAAGGCGCGGTGCTGTTGCGCATATGTCAACAATCAAGGCTATAAGCTGTGGATTGGCCTCGAATAACGAAAAAAGCTGCACCCCGGCAGGCAGCCCCCCAAGAAAGCGGTCAAACTGGATCAGCGCGGCATCGGGATCGGCAGCATCTTGCAATTTGGTCAGGATGGCAGGGCGCACACGCTTGAAGATTTCCTTTGCGCGCCCGGATCGCAGCGCCGCATAGCTGTGCCAGCCAGCAATCAGGTCTTGCGCGGCCTCTGTCAGCTCTGGCTCTTCCGCGCTGGGGTTGTCGGGGGCAAAGAATCCCTCTGTCAGGCTGGCGACATCGGCCAACCGCGCTTTCAGATGTGCCCGGAATTCGGCTGTGTCTGCCAGGCCCATAAAGCGCGCTATACGGTCAAACCCCTCCGCCGTGGTGGGCAGTTTCTGGGTTTGGGCATCCTGCACCATCTGCAAACGATGCTCGATCTCGCGATGGGCAATATAATGGGCGGTGAGTTTATCGGCCACCTCCTGCGGCAACCAGCCTTTGGCGGCCAGCGCTGAAAGCCCTTCGACAGTGCGGGGGCTGCGCAAATCCGGATCGCGCCCGCCCGCGATAAGTTGGCGGGTCTGGGTGAAAAACTCGATCTCGCGTATCCCACCCTGCCCCAGTTTGATATCATGGCCGTCAAGCACCAGTGCACCGCCCAACCCTTTATGCGCCTTGATTTTAAGCCGCATATCATGGGCATCCTGAATGGCGGCATAATCCAGATGCCTGCGCCACACAAAAGGACGCAGCGTTTCCAAAAACCGCGCGCCTGCCGCCAGATCGCCTGCACAGGGCCGTGCCTTGATATAAGCCGCGCGCTCCCATGTGCGCCCAAGACTTTCATAATAGCGCTCTGCCGCATCCATTGACAGGCAGACAGGCGTAACCGAGGGATCGGGGCGCAAACGCAAATCCGTGCGAAAGACATAGCCCTCGGCCGTGTGATCTGACAACAGCCCGCAAAGTTTGCGGGTAACGCGGATGAAGGCCGCGCGGGCCTCGTGATAATCGTCGGGGGCAAACCGGGTTTCATCAAACAGGCAGATCAAATCGATATCCGAGGAATAATTCAACTCGCGCGCGCCCATTTTCCCCATAGCGAGAACGACCATCGCAGCGCCTGATTCTGCGTCTTCCATCTGCATGGAAGGCAATTTTCCGCGCCGGATTTCCTCGGCGACAAGCGCGCGCAGCGAGACATCTGTAGCACGGTCGGCCAAATCTGTGAGCGCGCCAGTCACCTGATCCAGCCGCCATATCCCGCCCAGATCGGCCACCGCCGCAAGCAGGCCGATCCGACGCTTGGCACAGCGCAACCGCGATGAGAGATCGGACAGCGCCACAGTGCCAAGTGCGGCCAGTTGATCGGCCAGGCTGACATCAGGCATATCGCAAAAAGCTTGCGCCATCCAGTCGCGTTCTCGCACCAGAAGGTTGCGCAAAAACGGGCTGCACCCTGCTACCCCGGCCACCAGATCACGGTAGGGCGCGGGCAGATCGGGGTAAAGGGCGCGCGCCTCTGCGCCGGATTCGGCGTCATAAGGCAACGGAATTCGTGTAACTGTGCCAAATTTCATGATTTGAGAATGCCTTTTCACAGAAGGCAGGTCAATCGCACTAACACCTTATTCAGACGCATAAATCTATCATTGCACCACCCCGTGCCGCTCTTTGGTGGTCAGATTTTGCACGACAGAGCAAAGATTTCGCTTGTCAGAATTGGTTAGTTTATTTTACCACTCTCCTCAGAGGGAGGAGC
>JAIUNA010000149.1 GCA_022565265.1 Roseinatronobacter sp.
AGGGTATTATCCGGCATGGCCTCGTCAATGCCCTCTATCCAGTAGCCGCCCCCATCTGCCGGGGTAAGCGTGCCACGGCCTGCAACCTCTCCCAAGCCCGCAGCGAAATCATGCAGATAGCTGCGTTGCAAGGTGCAGCGCCCTGCCCTGTTGGTGCAGCAATCCGCAACTTTGCCGCCTGTCACAGAATGCGCCCATGTCAGGCACAATTCCTGCCCTTCCGCCATAGGCCACTGGGCCAGCACCGCGCCAGAGCCAAGGCGCACTTCCAGCACAGATTCCGCATCGGCAGGAAAGACCACAATCAGTGCCAGCAACAGGGCGGCCAGTGGCCGCCCCATCCGCACCCCGCTCACGGGCGATGGTGATCCTGAATTGTCGCGCCAATTTCTTCCAGATACCGCAATGTGCCAGCATGGAAGGGAATGGGCGTGGAATCGGTGGTGAATTCCACTGTTGTGTCATTCGCCGCCGGATGGATGGCGATCAGCTCTTCCACATTCTCGAACATGGCCTTGACGATGGTATAGGCAAGTTCCTCGTCCATATCCTCATGCACGATCAGCACATTGGGCGTGGAGATGCTGGGCACGCCCTCGGCCATGCCATCATACATGCCCGCGCGCAGCGTGTAGGGGGCGAATGTCGGCTCTGCTTCAATTGATGCCGCGATTTCGGCCTCGCTCAGCCCGATAATGCGAATGGCGCGTGTGGTTGCCAGATTCATGATCGAGCTGGTGGGCGGCCCGACGCTCCAGAACCCTGCATCAATATCGCCATCGCGGAGTGCATCGGCGGTTTCATTGAAGTTCAGGCGCTGGGGATCGAAATCATCATAGGTGATGCCATTTGCCGCCAGCAATGTTTGCGCGCTGACTTCGGTGCCCGAACCGGGTGCGCCGACAGAGACGCGCTTGCCGCGCAGATCTTCCAGACTGGTGATGCCGCTATCGGCCAGCGTTACAATCTGCACCGCATTGGGGTAGATCGCGGCCAGCGCGCGCAATTCTGTCACCTGACGCCCTTCAAACGCGCCTTCCCCATGGAAGGCCTGATACACTGTATCGGCCAGCGCCAGCCCGATATCACTATCCCCGCGCGAGATCAGTGCCACATTTTCGACCGAAGCGCCTGTCACCTCGGCGCTGGCGGTGGCCCCGTCCACATGACGGTTGATCAATTCGGCCAGACCGCCGCCATAGGGGAAATACACCCCACCTGTACCGCCGGTTGCAATGGAAAGCTGCTGCGCCTGCACGGGCATGGCGACAAGCATGGCAGCGACGCCAAGCGCCGCGAATTTGTAGGTCATGGTAATCCTCCCAAGGATTTTCTTTTATTGTTTCAGATCAACTATGATCTGAGGCCAGACTAGCCACGCAAAGCGCCCAGTGCAAGCATTGCGGACAGGCAAAGCCAGCCTGTGCCGCCTTTCGCATGCTCAGAACAAAAGCGAGGGAAGCCACAGCACGAGGCCGGGGAAGATGAACAAGAGCGCAATCGCAACAATCTGCAAACCGACAAAGGGCACAGCGCCTTTGTAGATCATGCCAGTGCTGACAGAATTGGGCGCAACCCCGCGCAGGTAGAACAGTGAAAAGCCGAAAGGCGGGGTCAGGAAGCTGGTTTGCAGATTGACGCCAATCATCACACCCAGCCAAACCGGATCTACGCCCAAAAGCAGCAAGGTGGGCGCAGTGATCGGCAGCACGATAAAGATGATCTCGAACGTATCCAGAATGAAGCCCAGAATGAACATGATGATCATGACCGTGATCATCGCCCCCATCGCGCCGCCGGGCATGGAGGTGAGGAATTCGCGCACCAGATTGTCACCACCCATCTGCCGGAACACGATTGCAAAGACAGACGCGCCAAAGAGGATAATGAAGATCATCGATGTGACAACAGCCGTGCGCCGCGCCACTTCGGTAAAGACACGCAAGGACAGCCGCCAGCGCAGCGCCGCCAGCAGCGTAGCCCCCACGGCCCCCACGGATGCGGCCTCTGTCGGCGTGGCAATGCCCCCAAGGATAGAGCCAAGCACCGCCCCGATCAGCAACAAAGGCGGGACGAGGGCAAAGAGAATTTCCTTCCACAGCCCTTGCTTTTCTTCTGGTGGAACCGGAGTTGCAGGGCAGCTTTGCGGGTCTGTGATCGCCTTGAAGATGATATAGGCGATATAGAGCGCCACCAGCAGCAGGCCCGGAATCATTGCCCCTGCGAACAGATCGCCCACGGAAACTGTCTTGGGTGCGAAATTGCCAAGGCTCATCTGCACCTGACTGTTCATGCCCGCGATCATATCGCCCATGAAGATAAGCACTGTCGAGGGCGGGATGATCTGCCCCAATGTGCCAGAGGCGCAAATCGCGCCGCAGGCCAGTTTCGGATCATAGCCCGCGCGCAGCATTGCGGGCAGCGAGATCAGGCCCATGGTAACAACAGTGGCCCCCACCACCCCGGTAGATGCCGCCAAGAGCGCGCCCACAAGGATTACCGAAATCCCCAAGCCGCCGCGCATATTGCCAAAGAGCCGCCCCATTGTCGACAGAAGTTGCTCGGCAATATTGCTGCGCTCCAGCATCACCCCCATGAAGATGAACAAGGGCACGGCAACCAGAACTTCGTTGATCATATACCCTGTATAGCGCCCCGCCAGCGCCCGCAGGTTCGACATATCGAAAACGCCGAAGTAAAGGCCCAGATAGGCAAAAAGCACCGAGGTTCCCGCCAACGTGAAGGCCACGGGAAAGCCGATCAGCAAAAAGCCGATCACGGCAAAGAACATCAGCCCGGCGAGGATCTCGCCTATCAGAACAGGATCCATTTCAGGCGCGCTCCGTTTCGTAATTGTATCTGTAATCGTCAGGGATAAGATCTTCGCGCCCGGCAATGATCAGGATAGAGCGGATGGCCATTGCCAGCCCTTGCAGCGCGATCACTACGGCGAGCACCAGAATAAAAGTTTTCAGCACCCACAGCCCCGGCATGCCGCCGGGATTGGCCGAAGCCTCTCCCAACCGGATCGACCGTTGCACAAAGGTGAAACAATATGTCCAGACCACCCATGCAAAGGGCATCAGGAAAATGCACACGCCCAGCAGATCAAGCCATGCCTTGCGCAAGGTCGAGGCCGGGCGATAGAAAATATCTACCCGCACATGATCATTGCGATAAAGCGCATAGCCCGCCACTGCCGTAAACATCACGCCATTGAGCCACGGGTAAAGATCCTGCATCCACAGCCGGGTATTGCCGAACATATAGCGTTCCACGACCACCCAGAAACAGACCAGCACAATCGCCACGGCCAGCCACATGAAGATATTGCCGATCATCCGGTTTATCAGGTTGATAAGCCGCATCAGATAGGAAAGCGCCGTCATGTCTTCCTCCGAAAAGCTGGTTCTGGCAGATGACGAAGAGGCCCCCGACATGTCCGGGGCCACGGTTTTATGGCCTCAGGCCGGAAAGATACCGGCGCAGAGACGTGTTTAGACAAGATCGGAAATATCGAAATACTTCTCGCGGGCCAATGCAAATGTCAGATCCGTATTTTCCGTGCGGGTGCGCAACAGGTTCAGGTTCTTGACAAAGCTTTCGGCCACGGCCTTGGTTTTGGCATCGGAACTGTCCAAAATTTCGATCAGCAATTCGCGCGATGCGGCGGCGCCTGCTTCCAGAATGCTGTCAGGCCAGTTTTTATGCGCGGTCACACCGTGATTTTCGATCATATCGGCCAGTGCGATCGGGTCATTGGCGTAGAAATCGGACGGAACCTGATCATATTCGGCCTGACATGCGTCGCGCACGATGGCCTGAAGATTGGCAGGCAGCGCCTGATATTTCGCCTTGTCCACCACCACTTCGGTTGCAAGACCCGGTTCAATGAAGGAGCTGGTATAATAATGCTTGCGCACCTGATGGAAGCCCAGCGCCCGGTCATTGAAGGGGCCGACAAATTCGGCCGCATCCAGTGCACCCGATTGCAGCGCTGCGAAAATCTCGCCGCCTGCGAGGTTGGTGACAGAGGCGCCCATCTTCTGCCACACCTGCCCACCAAGGCCGGGTGTGCGGAAGCGCATGCCCTGAATATCTTCAATCCCCGAAAGCTCGTTCTGGAACCAGCCACCGGCCTGCGTGCCGGTATCGCCCGACAAGAAGCCCTGCAGGCCGAAATCATCATAGATATCGTCCCAGAGTTCCTGACCGCCCAGAATCCGCACCCAAGCGGCCAGTTCGCGCGAGGGCATCCCGAAAGGCACCCCGGTAAAGCAGGACAGGCCAACAGATTTATTCTGCCAGTAATAGGCTGCGCCATGGCTCATCTCGGCAGAGCCGTCGATCACGGCATCCAGAGATTGCAGCGCGGGCACCATCTCACCGGCGGCGAAAACCTCCACAGACAGCGCGCCATCAGAGGCGGCATTGATCCGGTCGGCCACGCGCTGCGCGCCTGTGCCAAGACCGGGAAAGTTGCGTGGCCAGGTTGTAACCATCCGCCACGTGATGCGCCCTTGGGCAATTGCGGGTGCAGCCAAGGTAGAGGCCGCAGCGGCAGTGCCCCCCAGTGCGGAGGTCTTCAAAAAAGAACGACGATCCATGTGATCCTCCCATGGTTTGTTATTGACATGCCCTTTCCGGCCATGCCCCCGACTAAAAGCATAGAGCGCGGCGACTGTGAACAGTTTTTTTTGGAACAAAAGCCTCAAATCCGCGTCATTTTGGCCCATAGGACTGCAAATATCGCGGCCCTGCCGCCAAACGCCTGTCAGTTGCGAGGTGCTGAATGGCCCGCGCGCAGATTGATCCAGTTTGCAACCAATATCACCGCGCCGCCCAGAAAAACCAGCGGATCAAGCGCTTCGGCATACAGCCAGACCCCCACCAAGGCGATGACAGGCAGGCGCAGAAACTCCATGGGCGCAACGCTGGAAGCAGGCACAAGCGCCAGTGCCGATGACAGCGCATAATGCGCGCTTAGCCCTGTCAGGCCAACAATGACCAGCCAAGGCCAGATCGCGGCGGATGGCCAGCCAAACCCGCCCCATTGCGCCAGCACAAACCCGAACAGCGTTTGCGAAACTGTCATCCAGAACAAGACGCACAGCACAGTGTCTGCGCGCATGATGCGTTTGGTCAGCATCACATTCATGGCAAAGCCCACCGCGCAGAGTATCCCGGCCAGATGCCCCGCAGAAAGCACCTGTGCGCCGGGTTGGGCAATCACCACAATCCCCGCAAATCCCAGCAGGGCAACGCCCAGACGGCGCAGCGTGAAGGCCTCGCCCAGAATGAGCGGGGCCAGCAAGGCCACCCAGATCGGCATGGTGAATTCCAGCGCCACAAGCTGTGCCAGCGGGATAACCATGATCCCGTAAAACCACAGATTCTGCCCGGCAAAATGGAACAGGTTGCGTGTCAGGTGCAGGCTTGGGCTGGTTGGCCTGATCTCGGCCCAGACGGCCCCGCGCCGGAAAACCAGCACCACCCCCAGAACCACCCCAAACCCGATAAGCGAGCGCCAGAACATCAATTCGAAGGAATCGAGTTCCTGCTGGATCGCGCGGCCCGAAATCGCCATCAGGGTGAAAGAGGCAATCGCCCCCGACATCCAGAAAGCGGCTTTCAGCATGGGGCCAGCGGGGCTATGCACGCCTTTGGCCCGCAAGCTTTGCGGGCAGGCGCACAGGCCAGACCTGTTCCCCGATGGCGTGCATATACATGCGAAATCAAACCTTTGCTTCTGGGCGTGTGGCCCTTGCTTCTGCGCGTGTAGACCGACGCGCAAAATGCCCGCAAGCCCGGCAAAACACAATATGAAAGCCCCCGGCCCGCCCATGATCGCAGGCACGGGTTTGGCCCGCTCTCGAATTTTCAGTGGCATGGGGCAGGCTGTGGGGGAATACTGGGTGTATTGGGCCATGTGGCGGCATATTGGCGGCCATGCGCCCTGAACATTTGCAAGGACGCCCCGCATGCCCGATCCCCGGCTCTCATTTCATGGTGCGGCCCGCTCTGTAACCGGTTCGTGCTTTTGCCTTGAAACCGATGCTGGGCGGGTCTTGATTGATTGCGGCATGTTCCAAGGCCCCAAGACAGTGAAGGAACTGAATTACCGCCCATTTCCCTTTGCGCCAGACAAGATTGCCGCCGTTCTTCTGACACATGCCCATATCGACCATTCCGGCCTGTTGCCCAAACTTGTCAAACACGGTTTTTCCGGGCCAATCCATGCCACCGCCGCCACAGCCGATCTGGCCGGGGTAATGCTGCCCGACAGTGCCCATATTCAGGAAATCGAAGTGGAGCATTTCAACCGCCGCGCCGCGCGGCGCGATCGTGGCAAGGTTACGCCGATCTATACGCATGGCGATGTTGAAACCTGCCTTGGTCTGTTTCATCCCCATGGCTATGATACATGGTTCACGCCTTTGCCCGGCCTGCGTGCGCGGTTCTGGAATGCTGGCCACCTGCTTGGCTCTGCCTCGATCGAGATCGAAATCGCGCGCGATGATGGCCCTGCGCTGCGGCTGTTATTTTCGGGCGATATCGGCCCTGACCATAAATTGATGCATCCCGACCCCGAAGCGCCAAGCGGGCTGGATTATGTGATCTGCGAGGCCACTTATGGCGACCGCGACCGTATAGAGGCCACAGCCGAAGAGCGCCGCCGCCTGCTATGCCGCGAAGTGCGCGCGGCCATGCACCCCAATGGCGCGCTCTTGATCCCCTCTTTCGCGGTAGAGCGCGCGCAGGAACTGATAAGCGATCTTGCGCGGCTGATGGCCGAGGGCGCGCTGCCAACCCTGCCGATCTATGTGGACAGCCCGCTTGCCACCAAGGCCACGCGGATTTTCGCAAATCATCACAGCGAACTGGAGGAGGGCGCACAGCTTTTGCAGGGGCTGCGCGCGCAGCATCTGCATTTTACAGAAAGCCGCGAAGACAGCATGGCGCTGGATCATGTGCAGGGCTTTCATATCATCATCGCCGCCTCTGGCATGTGCGAGGCCGGGCGCATTCGCCACCGGTTGAAAAACTGGCTGTGGCGCGATGAGGCGACAGTGCTCTTTACCGGGTTTCAGGCAATCGGCACTTTGGGCCGCATCCTGCAAGACGGGGCGCGCTCTGTTCGCATTCAGGGCGAGGAATTTACCGTGCGCGCCCAAATTCGCAGGCTGGATCTGTATTCGGGCCATGCCGATGGAACCGAGTTGCGCGCGTGGTTCGCCGCGCGCCTCCCGATCCGGCAGGGGGTGTTTTTGGTGCATGGCGAGGAACAGGCGCTTGATGCTCTCGCAGGGCGCATTTCGGGCCTGATTGCCCCGCGTGACATTATCATCCCCGATATCGACACCAGCTTTGCACTGACGGGTGCAGGGGCGCAGAGCCTGACCGGCGGCACACCGCCCCGCCTTGCCCCCCGGCAAGTTGGGCAATTGGACTGGCATAACGATGTCTCGCGGCTGTTGCTGGATATCAGCGATGCCCTGCGCACCTGCCCTGACGAGAAATCGCGCAATATTCTGATACGGCGCTTGCAACGCGCGCTGAAAGACGACAGCGCGCTCTAGGTTTCACCACCTGCGCGAAGGTTCCGCCATGTGGGGAAAGGGGGGGCGGTTGGGAAAGCCGCGCTTTGCCGGGCCGGGGTTAGGGTTAACGCCCCACCCTGCTTGAAACTGCCCTTGGGTAACTTCTCCGGGGTGTACAACATCCGCGCCGGGCGCCTGCGGCAGAGAATGGGCCAGATTGCACGGGACATATGGAGAAGAAAGCAGGCCGCAGAAATTGGGCCACCTGTCGCAAGGCCGCAATTGCATATTACAAAACACAGCGCCTTCTATATACACTTCGCGCCACCCGGCCCATTCA
>JAIUNA010000150.1 GCA_022565265.1 Roseinatronobacter sp.
ATCCACCTTGCCGCCAGTCTGCGCCCAGATTTCGGGCGCTGTGGTTTCCACATGCGCCTGACGGTTGGCGATATTGTCAAACTGGTTGGCCCAGATCGCGCCATTGGGTTCTGTCTTGGCCAGTTCCGCCGCCAGTCGGCCAGAATAGCGCACATAGTTATTGGGGTTGCGATAGGGGGCGGCAGGCACCTCGACCAGTTCTGCCCCGGCAAGGCGCAGCATATCCTTCTTTTCCTGACTCTGGGTTTCGGGAATGACGATTACGGTGCGAAACCCCAGCGAGGCCCCCACCAGCGCAAGCCCGATCCCGGTATTGCCAGCCGTGCCTTCGACAATCGTGCCGCCGGGGCGCAGGGCACCGCGCGCAACAGCATCACGAATGATGTAAAGCGCGGCACGGTCTTTCACGGATTGCCCAGGGTTCAGAAACTCTGCCTTGCCAAGGATTTCGCACCCAGTGGCCGCGCTGGCCTTGTTCAGACGAATCAGGGGCGTATTGCCGATGGCTTGCGACAGATTGGCGTGAATGGTCATCAAAAGCTCCGGTCTGGTGTGGCAGCGGCTCTGCACAGTCACACGGAAATGAGATTGCCTGCCCGAAGCACTGCTTTGGGCAGGGCGTCAGTGACAACAGGCTCAGAACATGCCGTAGCGCTTGGCAGTGCGGGCATAGAGCCAAAGGCCAAAAGCAACCGCCACCTGTCCACCTGCAAATAAGAGAAGATTTACACCGCCCACAAAGGCCAGCCCGGCGAAAAAGGCGATTGCCGCCCATATGACGACCGGCAGTGTGGCGATCAGCGTAAGCGACAAAATAAGCACCGCAGCCGCATCCCGCAACAGCAACAGCACAGAACCCAAAAGCCCAAGCCAGATAGCGGCTGTCATGGAAATCGCAGCCCATTGCGGCATGGCCGCAAAGACCTCTGACAGGCCCAGAGGATCAGGCAGTGGCAAACGCGCCTGCAAAGCGTCATAGCGGGCATAAACATATTCCGCAGCATGCAGCGCGAACCAGAGGGTTCCAAGAACCCCGAAAACTGTCATCACCAGACTACGGCGTGTTGTTGCGGGCATGGTCACCTCCTTTTTTCGGTGCAGATTGCCCTGCCCCGCGCCTAGTGTCCAGCCCCGGCAAGGGCTTTGCACAGTTCAAATTCAGGGCAGAACACGGCGATAGAGATGCCAGGTTGCGTGGCCCAGAATGGGCAGCACCACAAATAACCCAAGAAACATTGGTAGCATCCCAAGGAAAAGCAGGCCCGCAATCAACGCCGCCCAAACCATCATTGGCACCAGATTGACCAGAACCACATTGAAAGACGTGATCATTGCGGTGATGAAATCCACCTCGCGATCCAACAAAAGCGGCAGCGATACAACCGTCAGCCCAAACAGGACGACAGCCATCCCCCCGCCAATCGTGCCCCCGACAACCAACATCTTTATGCCCGGTGCCGAAAAAAGCATTTCCGTGGTGGAGCTGGTGATTGGCTGCAAGCCGAAGAAGAGCGCAAATATAGTATGCGCAACAAAGACCCAGAACATGAAAGCCAGCATGATGACCATGGCCATGGACGGGATTTGCCTGTCTTTTTGTGCCAGCACACAGCCTGTTACCCCGGCCCAATCCAGCGGGGCGCCCTGCTCCAGCCTGCGGCTTACTTCATAAAGCCCTGTCGCGGCAAAAGGCGCGAGCAACGGAAACCCCACGGCAATCGGGATGAACCACCAGCTTTGCCCAGAGGCCAGAAAGATCGCATAGAGAATTAGCCCGCCCAAAACATACACCAATGAGAATGCGATCCCAAATAGCGGCGCGCGCCGGAAATCATGCGCGCCCGCCTTCAAAATCGTGATCAGATCGGTAATCGCGATGGGCTGGGGTTGCGGAATCTCGGACGGTGGCAGATGCGCTGGCTCTGACAGATGCTCGGACATGATGTATTCCCTTCCCTTTTGGGAAAGCATATGTCTGCGACATTCTGCCACGCAAGCGGAAACTTTGGCCCGCCCGTGCGCTTAATCTGTTGCGGTCGCCTCGGCGCGGGATTTTCCGGCCACGTTCTGGGCGAGTGTGGCTGCCATGAACCCATCCAGCGCACCATCCAGAACCCCTTGGCTGTCCGAGGTTTCATGCCCCGTGCGCAAGTCTTTCACCATCTGATAGGGGTGCAGTACATAAGAGCGGATCTGATTGCCCCAGCCCGCATCGCCCTTGGCATCATGGGCCGCTTCAATCGCCTCGGTGCGTTTGCGCAATTCCATCTCATACAGCCGCGATTTCAGGGCATTCATCGCAATTTCGCGGTTCTGGTGCTGAGATTTCTGGCTGGAGGTTGTCACGATCCCGGTGGGAATATGGGTTATCCGAACGGCAGAGTCTGTCGTGTTCACATGCTGCCCACCCGCCCCGGAAGAGCGGTAGGTATCTATCCGAATGTCCGAAGGGTTGATCTCAATCTCGATATTGTCATCCACCACCGGATACACCCAGACCGAGCTGAAAGACGTATGACGCCGCGCAGAGCCATCAAAAGGCGAAATCCGCACCAAGCGGTGCACCCCGGATTCCGATTTCAGCCAGCCATAGGCATTATGGCCCGATATCTTGTAAGCAACCGAGCGAATCCCCGCTTCTTCGCCCGCACTTTCAGACATCAGCTCGACTGTATATCCCTTCTTCTGGGCCCAACGGACATACATCCGCGCCAGCATCGAGGCCCAGTCACAGCTTTCCGTTCCCCCAGCGCCTGCATTGATTTCCAAAAATGTATCATTGGAATCTGCTTCGCCATTGAGCAGCGCTTCCAGTTCCTTGGCGGCCGCCATTTTGCCAAGGGCTGCAAGTTCGGCTTCGGCCTCGGCCACGATATCGCTATCGCCCTCGGCCTCGCCCATTTCAATCAGGCCGATCTGGTCTTCCAGCTCTTGCTTGATCTTGCGATAGGTTTCCAGCGCATCGGCCAACATTCTGCGATCACGCATCAGCGACTGCGCGCGCGCCGGATCATTCCACAGATCGGGATTTTCCGTCATGGCATCGAATTCTTCCAGCCGATGGGGCGCTGTCTCGATATCCATGCGCTGCCCCAGAAGGGCAAGCGATTTGCGGATCGCGTCAATTGTGTTGAGCGTCTCGGAGCGCATTCCGTATCACCTTGGTTGAAGGGCTGTCAGGTCGCGCCGTGCATAGCGCGCCCCTGCGCGGGGGGCAAGTATCCGAACGGCCAGCACGCCGCGCCATCTGCAAAACGGCAGGTCAATATAGCCCCCCGGTGGAGACACTGCCCAAAGAGGCTGGGCCAGAAGGCAGCAACTCAGGCTCTGACAATTCACCGCCCCCGAACTCCTCGCGCTGCAATGCCTCATAACTTTCGCCCGGCGCGAATATTGGCAAATCCGTGCCCAGCGAGAACCCACCATCGATGATTGCCGCAAGCCCGAAAATCGGCTCGATCCCATCGCGGAAAAATTCTGTCACGACATTGGGGCCGGTTGCAGCATCAGACAGGCGGGCGCCGCTATCACGGTCGATCTTGATGAAATACCCCCCATCAGGCACCCGAAACCGCCCGCCCCCGTATTTCTTGACCGCTTCAAGCATGAAATCGTTGAAGACGGGGCCGCACATTGTGCCGCCCCCTGCCCCACGCCCCAACGGGCGGGGTTGGTCAAACCCGATATAGCACCCTGCCACGATATTCGATGTATAGCCAACAAACCACACATCGCGGGCTTCATTGGTGGTTCCGGTCTTGCCCGCTGCGGGCACAGGCAGATTCACAGTACGCGCCGCTGTCCCGCGCTCGACCACGCCTTGCATCATGGAGGTAAGCTGATAGGCCGTCACGGCATCCATAACGCGCGCGCGCTGCGATGTGATCCAGGGCGTGCGCCCGGCGGGCAAAGCGCGCTCTGCACAATCCACGCAATTGCGCTGATCATGGCGATAAATCGTATTGCCCCAACGATCCTGCACACGGTCAACCAGCGTTGGTTCCACACGCTCGCCGCCATTTGCAAACATCGCATAGGCAGCGACCATCCGAAACAGAGTGGTTTCCTGAGAGCCAAGCGAAGCGGCAAGGAACTGTTGCGCGCGATCATAGACGCCAAAGCGTTCCGCATATCCGCCCACCACATCCATGCCGATTTCCTGCGCCAGCCGCACTGTCATCAGGTTGCGCGACATCTCTATTCCCCGGCGTACAGGGGTGGGGCCATAAAACTGGTTCGAGGCATTGGTGGGCCGCCAGATACCCTGCGGTGTCTCAATCTCGATCGGCGCATCCACGATGATCGTGGCCGGCGTATAGCCCGAATCCAAGGCTGCGGCATAGACAAAGGGCTTGTAGGCCGAGCCGGGCTGGCGTTGTGCCTGCGTAGCGCGGTTGAAAACCGAATGCTGGTAGGAAAACCCGCCCTGCATGGCGATCACGCGCCCGGTATTGACATCCATCGCCATAAACCCGCCTTGCACTTCGGGGATTTGGCGCAAAGACCAGCGGATATGGCTGCCATCGCTGTCAGAGGTCACGCGGCGCACATAGACCACATCCCCCACAGTCAGGTTATCCGCAAGAGAGCCGCGCGCCCATGAAATATCGGCACGCTCTACCAGATGGGGTGCATGATAATCTCCGGCCACGGCCTCGATACCCAGCCGGGCGCGATCTGCGCTGACCTCAAGCACAACCGCAGGATACCAGCGCCCGCCCAGAGTGATATCGCGTGCCAATTCCAACTCGGCCAGCGCGCCGCGCCATGCCTCTTCATCTGCCAGCAGCGTTGATGCTATCGTCTCGCCCGTGCTGCGCAACCGCCCGCGGCTGCGATCATACTCTTCCAAGACCCGTTGCAGGGCATGGGCCGCATGAACTTGCATTTCGGGGTCGATCGTGGCGCGGATGGACAGGCCGCCAGCAAAAAACTCTTCTTCCCCAAAGCTGCCAGACAGCTGGCGGCGCACCTCATCGGTAAAATAATCGCGCGCGGGCATATTGGCGCGCGGGCTGGGAAAATCGCCCGATTGCACTGTGAGAAGTGGCTTTTCGCGTGCTGCGTCATGTTCGGAGCGCGGAATAAAGCCATTGCGCAGCATCTCGCCCAGCACATAATTTCGCCGCTCCGTCACGCGATCACGATTGCGCACCGGATGATAATTCGAAGGGGCCTGCGGCAAGGCGGCCAGAAACGCCATTTCGTGCAGGTCAAGCTCATCCAATGTCTTGTTGAAATAGGTCTGCGCGGCGGCGGTCACGCCATAAGAGTTCTGGCCCAGAAAAATCTCGTTCAGATAGAGTTCAAGGATCTGATCCTTGCTGAGCGTGCGTTCCACACGCGTGGCAAGGATCAATTCCTTGATCTTGCGCTCACCCGTGCGATCCCCTGACAGCAGAAAGTTTTTCATCACCTGTTGTGTAATCGTGGAGGCCCCACGCATATTTTCGCCACGAGAGGCAATCGCCTCATAGGCTGCAACCGCGATGGCGCGGGCATCAAAGCCGGAATGGCTGTAAAAATTCCGATCTTCGGCAGCGATAAACGCGTTCTTAACCCGCTCTGGGATATCATCAATCGGTGTGAACAGGCGCCGTTCCAGGGCAAATTCATCAATCAAGCGCCCTTCGGCAGAATAGATGCGGCTGATCGTAGGGGGGGCATAGCTGGCAAGCTGCTCATGGCTGGGCAAATCCTGACTGTAAAACCAGAACACACCGCCAAGGGCGACAACGGCGAAAAACACCGCTGTAATGGCGAAGCTGAACAGCCCCCCGAAAAAAGATAGAATCGCGCGCAGCACTGGAACCCTCTTACATAGCTGCGTCCACCTATACGAGACTTGGCGCAGAAGGTCAAAAACCACGCCGCGCGAAAGCACCATGGTCACAAGGGATTGACGCCGCCGTTAGCGGCGGCGCAAGGGTGCCTGCGCCTGATCGCGCAAATGCCACAGTTCCAGCGCATCGGCCAATGCCTCTGCCATGCGCTCCATCCATTCAGGATCACGCAAATTGGCCAGATCGCGCGGGTTGGACATGAATCCCAGCTCCATCAGCACCGAAGGCATATCCACTGCGCGCAGCACTGTAAACGCCCCGGATTGGATCGGCCTGCGATGCAGCCGCAACCCGGCATCTGCAACCCCTTCTACCAATGCCTCTGCCAGCGCGCGGGCGCGCGGCTGGGTATCTTGCCAAGCCACCGACATCAGCACCCGTGCGATTTCATCCGTCGCGCCGCTCAGATCAATCCCTGCCAGCATATCAGCCCGATCATGGCGTTCGGCCAGATAGGCAGCAGAATCGTCACTTGCCGCATCTCCCAGCAAATACATCACCGTGCCGCTTGCCATCCCTTCAGGCAGCGCGTCTGCATGCACAGAAACAAACAGATCGGCAGAAGCGGCACGCGCAGCGCGAATACGCCCATCGAGCGACACAAATTCATCAGCGTCGCGGGTCATGGCTACATCGAAAATTCCGCGCCGAAGGAGGATCTCGCGCAATTGCCGCGCGAAGGCGAGAACAAGATCCGCCTCGCGCAGCCCATCACGTTCGGCCCCCGGATCGATCCCGCCATGGCCGGGGTCAAGCATGACCAGCGGCTTGCGCAAGACAGGTATGGCTTCTGCGCCACGCGATTGCGGATGCAACATCTTGTCCGAGCCGCGCGCGACAAATTGCGCCTCTCCCCAAGCGGCTTGTTCAAATGCCTCCAGCGTGACGCGGTGCAGCCGAAGTGAAATCATGGCCTGCCCCGACACAGCCTGCACGCGCTGGTCAGAACTGGAAATCACAAACGGCCCCCCCAGATCGATGACCAGACGTGCCCAGCCATCCGGCAAATGGCCCAGCCGCAAGCCCGTCAGGCCCTGCCCCTGTGCTTGCGCCTCAAGGTCGATATCGTCCCAGATCACCGTGTTGAAATCCACCACCAGACGTGGCGGCGCAGAGAGCAGGCGCAGCCGGTATGGAACAGGCTGGCTCAGGGCCAGATCAAGCGCCAGCCCATCCCGCGATGCCAAAAGCACCGTGCCCTCTGACAGTGCGCGCGCCTGCCCAGCCAAGCCAGTTTGCGCAAGCCCCGCAGAGGTAGGCAGACACATCAGCAGCGCCAGAATGGCAAAGATCGACCGGAAATGCCCCGCTAGTGTCACGCCAAACCCCTGCGCGTTCGTTATCTGCCCCGCGCAGCAATACACCGCCTTGGGCCTGCAGGGAACCATTCAGACCAGAACCGTAAGATAAATCCGGTCACATCTGCGAAACCCGCGATTTGCCGCATCCGAGAGGGTTGATTCCCGCCCCTGCACAAGCTTTAACAGGCGCGAAAAAGAGATGTGGCATGTTTGGCCCCGATTTGGCGGGCCGAGAATACGAGGAGCCTATGATGACACTTCCCCTAAGCGACTCTGCCCTGATCGGAACCTGCCTCGCGGCTTCGGCGCTGGGGCTTTTGGTGATGACTTCAGGCGGCAACGGCAGCACCCCGGCCCCGGCCCCTGTGGAATCTTCCCTTGCTGTGGAAGAGGGGAGCGCTGCCACCGCAGCGACAGATATTCTGGCCGAGCTTGGTGCAACCCCGCTGGCCGCACCGCAGAGCGTGGATGCAGATTTTGGCGCACAGGTGCGCGCTTATCTGCCGCAAAACCCCGAAGTGATCTTCGAGGCCGTTGCAGCCTATGAGCAGCGTACAGCCGAAGCGCAAGTTGATCTGGATCGTGCCATCCTGGAGGCCAATGCAGAGGCCTTGTTCAATGATGGTCATTCGTGGGTGGGCGGCAATATAGACGGCGATGTGACACTGGTTTAATTCATCGATTACCGCTGTGGATTTTGCAAACGCGCCCATTAG
>JAIUNA010000151.1 GCA_022565265.1 Roseinatronobacter sp.
CCTCAGGGCCCTCCACTCGGACCAACTGGCACCTCTCTATGGGCTTTGCGCCCAATCGCAACCCCAGACGCGCGCAAGCCGCAAGGGCCGGAACGCCCCGCCCTTGGGGGGTGGGCGCTTGGGGGGGGGGGTGTTCTGGGCCTGCGCAAAACTCCCCCCATAAAGGCCAACGGGGGGAATTGTTCTTTGGCGCGGAAAAACGGCCGCCGGCCGCCGCGCATCGCCGGGCCGCCCCCCGGCACGGCGATTTGGCTGCAACCTGCGCTTAGCCTGAGTTTCGCGCGGATTTTGCCGCCATAAAGTGACATAGCCTAAAGGTAACATCGCCGCACCGCGGCCCAGCGCTGCGCGGCTTGGTGCCCCCCTACCCGCTCAAACCTCCCCATACGCACCTTGTGCAATCTGCGGCAGACCATTAGCATCGCCGCAGTGCAGCAAAAGGAGCGGAAATGTTCGGGATTTTCGTGATTATAGCGGCCTTGGGCGCGCTGATCTATCTGGCGTATCGCGGGATAAGCCTGTTGCTGCTTACCCCCGCGCTGGCAATCCTTGCCGTGCTGGCGGCGCAGGGTGGCCCGCTTCTGGCCAACTATACCCAGATTTTCATGCAGGCTACAGGCGGGTTCATCATCCAGTTTTTCCCGCTTTTCCTGCTGGGGGCTGTGTTTGGCAAGCTGATGCAGGCCTCTGGCGCGGCGGGGGTTCTGGCCGACAGCACCATTCGCAAACTGGGGCCAGAGCGCGCGATTCTGGCGGTCATCCTGTCTTGCGCGGTGATGACATATGGCGGCGTGTCGCTGTTTGTGGTGGCTTTCGCTGTCTGGCCCATCGCGCAGGCGCTGTTTCAACAGGCGCAATTGCCCAAACGGCTGATTCCGGCCACCATTGCCCTGGGGGCCTTCACCTTCACCATGACAGCGCTGCCGGGCACACCCGCCATTCAAAACGCCATCCCCATGCCCTATTTCGGCACAACCCCTTTCGCCGCGCCGGGCTTGGGCGTGATAACAGGGCTTATCATGCTGGGCTTGGGCTGGGCATGGCTGGAACGGCGCGCGCGCGCCTTGGGGCCGGGCTATGGCGCAGAACCAGAGGCGGTCGCCCAAAAACACGACAACGCCCCCAGCCTGACAGTGGCCAGCGCGCCGCTTGTGCTGGTTCTCGCGCTGAATGTCGCCTTCACCTTTCTGATCATCCCGGCCATGGATACCAGCTATCTGGAACGCTCTGAATTTGGCGCAACCGATATCGGCGCGCTGCGCGGGGTCTGGTCTATCATCGCGGCCCTTACGCTGGCCTGCATTGCGCTGATCATGCTCAACTGGCAGCGGCTGGCCGACAGCCTGTCAGATACGCTGGATGCAGGGGCAAAAGACGCGCTTGTGCCCATCTTCAACACCGCCTCTCTGGTGGGGTTTGGCGCGGTTATCGCGGCGCTGTCATCCTTCACCCTTATCCGCGATTGGGTGGTCACAGCAGGGGGGGACAATCCGCTCATCTCGCTGGCCATCGGAACCAGCTTGCTGGCGGGGATGACAGGCTCTGCCTCTGGCGGCATGTCCATCGCGCTCTCTACTCTGGGGGAAACCTATCTGGAACTTGGGCTTGCAGCAGGCATTTCCCCCGATCTGTTGCACAGGGTAACGGCAGTGGCCACAGGCGGGCTGGATGCCCTACCCCATAATGGCGCGGTGATCACGCTGCTCACAATCTGCGGCCTGACCCATAAAGAGGCCTATGGCGATATCGCCATGGTGGCCGTGATCATCCCGCTTGTGGCGCTGGTGGTTCTTATCGCATTGGGCACGGGCTTGGGCAGCTTTTAGCCCTTGGGGCAGGGCGCAAACTGCCTGCAGCAATCCCCAAAACCCCAGCAAACAGGGCGCGCGGCACCCCGCACGCCCCTTGCAAAACCGTCATGCGCGTAGCTTCAGCGCCCCGCACAAACCTGCTCTGCGGCATCGCCAAAGGCGCGGTAGCGCGCCCAGAATTCCGTATCGCGCGCATTGCGCGACATCCGTACATCTTGCGCCAATTGCGGATCGCGGAAGAATGTCGCGGCGCGGCGCTGTTCGCTGCGCGTCAGGGTACGTTGTGCCACCGAATCCACACAGCGGCACATGGCGCGTGTGGCCTGTGCCCGATCCAGCCGCAAACACGCGCTTTCAATCGGGCCGGCGCTGGCCATCACTGGCATCAGCGGAACCGCAACTACACCAAGCGCCGCAGCAAGGAGAAATTTTTTCATAGTGCCCTCTTCAGGTTGCCTGATCCTGTCATGCCGTTTGCAAGCGCATCATATCTGCCGGGTTTGCCCCGAACTCTTCCGCAAACCAGCATGTCTGCCTCTGGTTGTCACTGGCGGAGCATACCAGAATTTCGCGCCCCGTCGCCAATCTTTTCTGGGGGTCTGGGCGTTTTGTCTCAGGCAGCGCAAGTCTTGCGGCTGGCTGCAAACCAGACACAAGCGCTAGGCAAAAACATGGCGCAACCCACAGGCAATTTGCCCGAATCACCGCCATTCTACCCCGGCGATATAACAGTCGGACAACAGCACAAACCGCCCCTGCCCCAAATGCGCGCCACCATCTTGCGGGCACTGGGCAGAAAACCGGTTATGCCCCAGATCAACGGCAAGCTCGATCTCCTGCCAGCCCAGCCCCTGCAAGCCAATCTGAAACCGCGCCTTGAAACTGGCCAGCTTCAGGCATTCCAGCAGCCGCGCAAAATGGCCCCGCTGCGACGGGCCAAGGCTGGCCAGCCAGCGCATCTCTTGCGCGGTGCACAGGCTTGGCCATAGCGCAGGCTCCAACGCCTGCACCCCAGAGATTTTCAGCCCAAGCGCGCGAATTTCAGGATCATCACTGACCACCGCCAGCGTATCCCGCAGCGAATGCGCGATAGAGCCTGTCAGCCCCGGCGGCCAAAGGGGGGCAGCCCCCTCGCCTTGCAAGACAGGGCGCGGCACATGGCCCAAACCCTCCATAGCGGCATGGGCCGCAGCGCGCCCCGCCCCAAAACGGCGCGCGCAGGCCATGCCCACATGCTCCACCGCCAGCACCTCATCCCCGATCAGGCGCGGCATGGGCGCGCGCGGATCAGCCCAAGCCATCATCACCCGGCCACTAAACAAGGGCCGGGCAAATTCTGAATAGGCAAAGCGTTGCAACAGCATGGCACATATCCCGATACCGGCCCGCCCGGCGCAAAACCGGACATGGCCCATAAACCTGCCGCACAGGCACAGCCCGCGGCAGGATCAGGAATTGCAGCCGATCTGGGAAGAATTAAGGCGCAAAGCCGCCATTGTTGCGAAAGCCGCACCACCCAAACCCCTGTATTTCAGGGCTTGGGCGCAGAATGGATAAAATTGTAACCAGATTCCTGTCAGCGCTGCCGCGCATCCATCTCTGCCGTGATATTGAACAGCCGCGCCGATAGCGTTGTGCCAAATTGCATATTGCCCAAAATCACCGTGGTTTCCGCGCCAGTGTCATCGCGGATCACCCATTGGCGCAATTCGGTGGGATTGGCCGAAAATACCAGCCGGATAGAGCCATATTGCGGGTTTTCCGGGTCTTGCGCGACAATCGTGGTTGTTGTGCCATCGGTTATATGGCCAACCACCATGCTGCGGTTTTCAAAATCCACAGTCTGTTCCAGAATCAGGTTCAGCGGGGTTTGGCGCAAGGGATACTGGCTTGGCCCCTGATTCGAGCGGCCATCAAAAATTGCCACCTGCCCGCCCCCGGCCATCACCAAAGATTGCTCTGGCGGGTCATATTCAACCCGCACACGGCCGGGGCGGCGGATGAATATCCGGCCCGTGGCCAGCGTGCCATCGGGGTTGATCTGAGTAAAATCCCCCTGCGCGGTCTGGAAACTGTTGAAGTAGCGCGACAGTTCCGCAAGCGGAATCGCTTCCTGCGCAAAGGCAGGGCGCAGCGGCAAGGCCAATGCTAAGGCCAATGCGGGAAGGGCGAAAAGAAGGGTACGGCGTGTCAATGTCATAGTGGGTAAATACCGTATTTCTGCGCCGCCGAAAGCCACGTTTTGCTCACGCAGCGAACACAAGGCGGAGAGTTGCCACCCCTACCGCCTGCGCCAATGCGTGGGCACGATCAACAACGCCCCCAGCGCAGACAGAATGGCATCCAACCCGGCAGAACCGAATGAAATGCCAAACATGATCCGCACAAAGAAAAACAAAAACGCCCCGCCCACACAAATGATGATCGAGGGCAGATAACCATTCCGGGCAAAGCCACTGCGCTCTGTCGCATAGCCCACAATCCCCGCAATCACGACAGTGCCGAAAAGTTGCAAAAACAAATGCTTGCTCCATATAGGCGCGGCGCAATCCGCCGCGCGCGCTTATCCCTGCTCTGGAACCAGTATCTCGCGCTTGCCCACATGGTTGGCGGGGGTCACAAGCCCCTCATCTTCCATCTGCTCTACCAGACGCGCGGCCTTGTTATAGCCAATCCCCAGCTTGCGCTGAATATAGCTGGTCGAACATTTGCGATCCTGTATCACCACCTGCACGGCCTGATCATATAGCGCATCTTCGCCTGTGGTATTGCCGCCCAAACCCAGAACCGCGTCAATATCGGCCTCTCTGTCATTTTCAGGGCCATCCACAACGCCCGATTTATAATCCGGCGGGCCAAAACTCTTCAGATGGTTAACAACCTCTTCCACCTCTTCATCGCTGACAAAGGGGCCGTGAATACGGTTTATCCGCCCGCCGCCCGCCATATACAGCATATCGCCCATGCCCAGCAGTTGCTCTGCCCCCTGCTCGCCCAGAATGGTGCGACTGTCGATCTTGGATGTCACCTGAAACGAAATCCGCGTGGGGAAATTGGCCTTGATCGTGCCAGTGATCACATCCACCGAGGGGCGCTGCGTGGCCATAATAAGATGAATCCCAGAGGCCCGCGCCATCTGCGCCAGACGCTGGATACAGGCTTCAATCTCCTTGCCCGCCACCATCATCAGATCGGCCATCTCATCCACGATCACCACGATAAAGGGCAAAACTTCGGGCGCGAATTCCTCGCTCTCGAATATCGGATCACCGCTTTCATCGTCAAACCCGGTCTGAATGGTGCGCTTGAACATCTCGCCCTTGGCCAGCGCCTCGCGCACGCGGCCATTATACCCCTCGATATTGCGCACGCCCATCTTGGACATTTTGCGATACCGCTCTTCCATCTCGCCCACGACCCATTTCAGCGCCACAACGGCCTTTTTCGGGTCTGTCACCACCGGGCTTAGCAAATGCGGAATGCCATCATACACCGACAGTTCCAGCATTTTGGGGTCAATCATGATCATCCGGCACTCATCAGGGCCAAGCCTGTAAAGCAGCGACAAAATCATTGTATTGATCGCCACAGATTTGCCCGAACCCGTGGTGCCTGCAATCAGCAAATGCGGCATCTTTGCCAGATTGGCCACAATCGGCTCGCCATCAATGGCTTTGCCCAAGGCAAGCGGCAGGCGCATATTGGCATCACCAAAATCGCGCGCGGCCAGAATTTCGCGCAAAACCACCTTTTCGCGGTGGGCATTGGGCAATTCGATCCCGATAATAGACCGCCCCGGCACAGTGGAAACACGCGCCGAAAGGGCCGACATGGAGCGCGCGATATCATCCGCCAGCCCAATCACGCGGCTGGCCTTCAGCCCCGGCGCGGGTTCCAGCTCATATTGCGTTACAACAGGGCCGGGGCGCACACTGACAATCTCGCCGCGCACACCGTAATCATCCAGCACATTTTCCAGCATCCGCGCGTTTTCTTCCAACGCCTCATCACTCAGGGTAAAGCGCTGCACCTCGCCGGGGTTTTCCAGCAATCCAAGCGGGGGCAACTCGAAAACCGGGGCATTTGGCTCGAAACTGAAACCGGGCGCGGCCTCTGCCTGCGCTTGGCGCGAGGGCTGCGGGCGGCGCGGCGCTGTATTGACAACGCGGCGCGTCAGCACATGCGGGCCGCGCGGCGCATCGGGTTGGAACAGCGGCTCTGCCACCAAAGGGGCCGCCATCTGAGGGGCAGGCATGGCCACAGGTTGCGGCGCTTGCGGCAAAGCAGCCTGCTGCGCCACAGGCTGGGCGGCCAGCATCCAATCGGGCATGGGCACGGGGGCCAATGTGGCATCAACACTGGCTTGCAGGCTGGCCGCAGGCATGCTCTGCGGCCCCAAAACTGGCCCCGGAACTGGCGCAGCAACAGGCGCAGGTGCGCGCAAAGGCGGCTCTGGCATCGCATGGCGCGTGCGGTCAAATTTCAGCACAGGCTTTGCACCCTTGTGATGGCGGATCGCATCGGCAATGCGCGTCTTGATCCGCGCCTCTCCCCCCGGCTGCGCCTGCAAGGCCGAAGCGGAAAGCTGCGGTTCCACCAATTCACCGCGCAAAGGCGGCTCTTCACCCATAGGCCGCGCGCTCAACGCCTTCAGCCGCCCCAACAGGCCCCCGGCGGGGGCGTCTTGCGGCGCGCTCTGCTCCCAGCGCGCAGGCGCATCAGTGCCATGCGGCAGGGCTTCAAACAGATCATCCTCCGGCGCTGCTGCCATTGCCGGGGCGGGCGCATAGCCGCTAGGGCGGATCACTGGCGGGCTGCGCCGCGCGCCTTGCGCAGCGGGCTGCATGGCGGCGTCTGACATAACATCCTGGCCGGGATATTCGCGCCCAGACCACGGCGCGCCCTCTGGCTGTGCCGGGGTGTGGCTGCGCGCCTGCGCGCGCGCCGCAAGGCTGTCTTCCACCTTGCGCGCCATGGCACCGCCTGCCAGCGTGGCCCCGCGCAACCCCTGCGCGGCCCCCCCGCGCAGCGCTGCCACCAGCCCGGAATAGGCCAGCACAAAGCCCGTCAGCACAAAGCGCAGGAAGAGACGCAGCTCATAGCCGCTTACCCCCATCACATAGGCCCATCCGGCCAGCATAACCGCCAGCATGACAACGCCCATCAGCGTTACACCCGCTGCGGGGGCCATCGGCAACGCGCTGACAATCGCGCCCAGCACAGTATCGCCAAAAATGCCGCCCATGCCATACAGCATGTCCCAGCCCGCGCTTGGCACAAGTGTCGCGCACCAGATCGCACTCAGCGCCAGCGCGATGGGCAGGAAAATTCCCCGCGCCAAAGCCTGCTCATGCCCGCGCGATGTGACAAGCCGCAGCCCCCAGCCGAAAAAGAACACCACCAACCCAAAAGACGCCTTGCCAATGATAATCATCAAGGGCGAGGAAATCGTCGCCCCCACAAGGCCCAGCGCATTTTCAATCGGCACATTCGAGGAACTCATCCAGCTTGGATCATTCGGCGCGTAAGTGCCAAGCATCACCGCCACCAGCCCCGCAACCCCAATCAGCACCAGCCCCAACAGCTCGCGCCCACGCTTTTGCAGCAACGCTTGCAGATTGCTATCCAGCAACGGATCGCGCGAGCGGGTGTTGTATGATGCCATCACAGAGCCTCGTTACTTGTAAAGACAGGTGCAAAGACGCCGCAGCGCCTGTTCCAATTCATCAATCGGCGTAACCATGGCCACGCGGATAAACCCTTTTCCGGGGTTGTGGCCATCCACATCGCGGGCCAGATACGCACCGGGCAACACCCGGATACCAGTTTCACGCCACAGCCGCAGCGCCGCCTCTTCGCCATCATCCACAGGCAGCCACAGAAAAAACCCTGCTTCCGGCCCCGCATAGCCCACAATCGTGCCAAAAATCCGATCCGCCAGCGCATATTTCTGCTGATACAATGCGCGCGAGCGGTTTACATGCGCTTCATCACTCCACGCCGCCGCCGCCACA
>JAIUNA010000152.1 GCA_022565265.1 Roseinatronobacter sp.
CGGATCAGGCCTAGGGGCGGGCGGCGCTGCCTAAGGCGGTGGCAGAGTTTCTGGCCCCTGCACCGGGTGCCGTGTCGGGCGGTGGTGGCGGTGGCGGGGGCGGTGGTGTGCTGGGCATCGGTGGTGGTAGCGGCGCAGGGGGTAGCAAAGCGCGGGCGCAGATTGATTACAGAGAGATAACCGGGCAAGAGGCCGCATTTTGGGCAATGCTGCGCCAGCCCGTGGCAGATGGCTGGGCCATAGAGGGGCATATGCGGCTGGGGCACGGGCAGACGCGCTATACTGTGCCCGCCGGGCGTTTGCAGGTGGGTATTATAACACTTGATGAAGCTTTCACCTTGAACGCCCGCGCCCGATATATCGAGGCCGAGGGGCTGGCGCTGCGCCAGATCGGCACGCTGCCGGGCGGGGTGCTGGACGTTGGGCTGGGGGCCGGGTTGCGTGCAACGCAAAGCCGGTTGCAGGTGCAAACTCTTCTCCCGATTATCATAGATAGCAGCCATCGCCAGACACAGCCCTATGCCGTGGTGCAGGCCCGCTATGGGCTAAAGCGCGTGCCTGTGCGCGGCTTTGTGGAAGGGCGCGTTTATGGCAGGCGCATGGCAGGGCTGCGCGCAGGGGTAGATATCGGGCTGTCTGGGTTGGCGCGTTAGTATTGCCCAGCTGACACAGGATACTCTGCGAAGCTTGGGCGCGTGCGGCGCGTTCAGGGAATGTGCAAATCGCACAGGGCCTGTGCGGGCATGCGCGTTTTCTTGGGCGGGCCAAAGGCGCAGATAGAGGGCAGAACGATAACCCGGAGAATATCATGTCTGTAACACCTCGTATTGCTGTCATCATCGGCTCTACCCGCGATTCGCGTTTTGCCGCTGCCCCTGCTGAATGGATTGCCGAGCGTGCAAAAGCGCGCGGGGATTGGGAGGTCGAAGTTGTCGACCTCAAGACCTTTGATTTGCCTTTGTTCAATGAAGTGGCCTCCAATGCCTGGGTTCCGTCTGAAAATGCCGCCGCGCGCGCATGGCAGGAAACCATTGCCAAATTTGACGGTTTTATCTTTGTGACGCCGGAATATAACCGCTCGATTACCGGGGCGCTGAAGAATGCGCTGGATCAGGCCTATGTGGAATGGAACCGCAAGGCGTTTGGCATTGTCAGCTATGGCTCTGTTGGCGGTACACGCGCGGCAGAGCATCTGCGCACGATCGGGATAGAGTTGCAGATGGCCTCTACCCGCTCTGCCGTGCATATTGGCGGGGGCGATTTCTTCAGCGTGCACCCGCTGGGCGGTGATCCCAAGCCGATTTCCAGCATCGAAGGCACGATTGGCGGGTCTGCCGATGCGATGCTGGGCGAGCTGGATTGGTGGACACGCGCCACAATGGCTGCGCGCGGCTGATCCGGGCGTTGATAAAAACCCTTTGCCTTTCGCCATGTTTTTGCCGTGGCGAAGGGCGGTTATTGCGGGGCGCAGACTAGCCAAACGCATACCCGCCCCCCTATGCATCTATCGCCCTGCCTGTGGCATTTCCGCCCCGGCAGGGTTTTTGTGGTAATTTCGGCCAAGAAGTTCTATACAAGTGTTACCCGCTTCGCTATGCGCCGGGTTTGGTGCGGCTCTGCCGACTTTCCTTGGCAAACTTGCCGACACTTTTTGGATATATCCCGACATGATCACTGCCCTGTCAGAAGCACTCGCAGAACGCGGGTTTGACACTCTAACACCCGTACAAGAAGCCGTTACCGCGCCAGAGCTGGCCGAAGCCGATTTGCTGGTTTCCGCCCAGACCGGCTCTGGCAAGACCGTTGGCTTTGGTATGGCCATTGCCCCCACGCTGATGGGTGATGCGGCGCAATTTGGCCCGGCCGCCGCCCCTTTGGCGCTGGTTGTTGCGCCCACACGCGAATTGGCCTTGCAGGTCATGCGCGAACTCAGCTGGCTTTATGCGCGCACTGGCGCGGTTGTCACCTCTTGCGTGGGGGGCATGGATAGCCGGCAGGAACGGCGCGTGCTGGAACGCGGTGTGCATATCGTGGTTGGCACACCGGGCCGGTTGTGCGACCATATCAATCGCGGCGCGCTGGATCTGAGCGGTTTGCGCGCTGTGGTGCTGGATGAAGCCGATGAAATGCTGGATCTGGGCTTTCGCGAGGATTTGGAATTCATTCTGAGCGAGGCGCCCGCAGAGCGCCGCACATTGCTGTTTTCCGCCACTGTTTCGCCCATGATTGCGAAATTGTCGCAAGCCTATCAGCGTGACGCGCAGCGCGTGAACACTCTGAGCAAAACCCAGCAGCATACAGATATTTCCTATCAGGCGTTGCGCGTGGCTGAAATTGACAGCGAAAATGCTATTTTCAACCTGCTGCGCTACCATGATGCGCAAAGTGCGATTGTCTTTGCCAATACCCGCGCCTCTGTGGCGCATTTGTCGGCCCGGCTGACAAATCGGGGTATCCAGACGGTTACCCTATCGGGAGAGTTGAGCCAGACAGAACGCAGCCATGCCCTGCAAGCCATGCGCGACGGGCGCGCGCGGGTATGTGTGGCCACGGATGTGGCCGCGCGCGGGATTGATTTGCCCAGTCTGGAACTGGTTATTCATGCCGATTTGCCCAGCAATGGCGAAACGCTGTTGCACCGCTCTGGCCGGACAGGCCGCGCGGGCCGCAAGGGGATTTCGGCGCTGATCGTGCCGCCCAAGATAGTGGGCAAGGCCGAGCGGCTGTTAAAATGGGCCAAGCTGACAGCCGAATGGACAACCGCGCCTTCGGCAGAGGATGTCTGGCGCAAGGATGAAGAGCGTTTGCTGAGTGATCCCGATTGGGACACGCCCCTGAGCGCCGAGCAAGAGGAATTCGCCGCCAAACTGTTGGCGCAATATGCGCCCGAACAGATTGCGGCCGGGTATTTGCGCCTGTATCAGGCGCGCAATGCCCCGCCTGAAGATTTGCTGCCGCCAGATGCCAAACCCGCCAAATCCAAGGCGCGGGAATTTGGGCCAAGCAGCTGGCTGGCGCTGTCCATCGGGCAGAATGATCAGGCAGAGGCCCGCTGGCTGTTGCCGCTATTGTGCCGGGCAGGCGGGTTGGAGCGCGGCGCGATTGGCGCGATTCGCGTGCAATCGACCGAAACATTCGTGGAAATCCGCGAAGATGATGTCGCGCCCTTCTTTGCGCGCTTGGGTGCGGGTGCGGTGTTGGAAAAAGACATCACTGTGCGTGCGCTGGACAGTGCGCCAGAATTTGCCGCGCAATCCGGTGGGCGTGGCGATGGCCGCCGCAACGAGGTGGTGCGCCATGAAGGGCCGCGTTCTGATGGGCCGCGTTCTGATGGCCCCCGTTCTGATGGCCCCCGCCCAAAGCCCGCATTTGCCCCCTCTGGCCCCAAAGCCAAACCCGCACGCCCCCCGCGCGCCGAGGCTGGCAGCGACGCCAAGCCGTGGCAAAAGCCTGACGCGCGCCCCAAACCTGCCTATCGGGCAGAGGAGCGGCGCGAAAAGCCCAAGTATGACCCGGACGCGCCCCGCGCCCCCGCACGCGCCAAACCAGCCTATAAGGCAGATGAACGCCGCGAAAAGCCCAGCTATAACCCCGATGCCCCGCGCCCGGCCAAACCTGCCTATAAGGCCGGGGCCAGCGACAAGCCGCGCTTCAAATCAGATGCGCCGCGCAAGGATTGGGGCGAGGATCGGGGCGAACGGCCCGCAGGAAAGCCTTTCAAGGGCAAGCCCGCCCCGCGCCCCGGCGCAAAGCCAGAGCGTGCGAAACCCGCACCCGCCCCGCGCACCGATGCGCGCGATACCTCCGCGCGCTTTACGCCCCCCGGTGGGGCTGCACCTGCGCGCAAGCCACGCACCAAGGGTGCACCGGGGGCAAAACCGGGCGGCAAGCCGGGGTTCAAACCTGCTGGCAAAGGGGGCAGCACCCCTCCGCGCCGCCCAAAACCCTAGAGCGATTGCAGCACAAACCCGAAAAGCTTTGAGGGCCAAGATCGGGGCGCGTGGAAACACGCGCCCTTAAGCGTATTGTGATTGCACGCATGAACGCACAAACCTGCATCTGGTCATAAAGGGGAATGGTGGGTGATGAGAGACTCGAACTCCCGACATCTTCGGTGTAAACGAAGCGCTCTACCAACTGAGCTAATCACCCGCGCCGCCCAGATAGCCAGTTTTTCTGCCGTGTTCAAGGTGGGAAATGCATCATTGCCGGGGTTGAGGCAACACTACTTTGCCGCTACCTGTTTTGCACCATTGGCCCGGCCCATGATGGCAGGGCCAGCCCCGATTGCAGGTGCAAGATGACACAGAGCGCAGACAAGCACGTAATTCTGGTGACAGGGAGGGCGGGCTATATCGGCTCGCATGCCTGCAAGGCGCTTTCGCGGGCAGGCTATCTGCCTGTCACACTGGACAATCTTTCGACGGGATGGGGCGGGGCGGTGAAGTTTGGCCCGCTTGCAGAGGTGGATTTGCTGGATCGCCCGGCGCTGGATGCGGTTTTTGCCCAATACAAACCAAGTGCCGTGATGCATTTTGCAGCGCTTAGCCAAGTGGGCGAGGCCACGCGCGACCCCGCGCGCTATTGGCGCAACAATTTTTGCGGGTCATTGAACCTGTTGGAAGCAATGCTGGCGGCGGGGTGTCGTGATCTGGTGTTTTCCTCCACCTGCGCCACGCATGGCGATCAAGATGGCGTTATGCTGCATGAGGACAGCCTGCAACAGCCGCTTAATGCCTATGGGGCCTCTAAGCTGGCGGTCGAGGGGCTGATTCGCGATCTGGGGGCCAGCGATGGGCTGAATGCGGTGATTTTCCGCTATTTCAACGTGGCGGGGGCAGACCCGGAGGCCGAAATCGGGGAATGGCACCAGCCGGAAACACATCTTATCCCGGTAATGCTGGAAGCCGTGGCCGGGGCGCGGCCAGAACTGGTGATCCATGGCCGCGATTATCCCACGCCCGATGGTACCTGCATTCGTGATTATGTGCATGTCTGCGATTTGATAGAGGCCCATATGCGGGGCTTGGACTGGCTGCGCGCCGGGCGCGGTAGCAGAGTGTTCAATCTGGGCACAGGGGTGGGGTTTACGGTGGCAGAGGTGATTGGCGCGTGCCGCGCGGCCACAGGGCGCAAAGTGCCCCATATCTATGGCCCGCGCCGGATGGGCGATGCGGCAGCGCTGGTTTGTGGCAGCCAGCGCGCGCATGAGGAATTGGGCTGGATCGCCGCGCGATCCTCGTTGAAGCTGATGATACAGGATGCGTGGCGCTGGTATCAGACAGGTGGGTATTCGGGGTAGGCATGGGCATAGACGGTGATTTTCGCTACTGGATACCGGCTATGAGTAGGGAAGGGACGTTTGTGAATGCAGCGCGAAGCCGTGCAGCGCTGGGCCGCGTTGCGGCGATCTGGCAGCAGGGCTAAGCGGTTTATGGTGGCCAAATCCGAACGAAACTCAGGCTATGCGCAGGTTGCAGCCAAATCGCTGTGCCGGGGGGCGGCGTCATGCCGGAGGCATGCCTTTGGCATGACGATGCGCGGCGGCCTTACGGCCTTGATTCCGCGCAGGGCCGCAAGTGCTGATCATGTGTAAGCTCGGCATTGCGAGGCGTTGCGCCCCCCTGCCCCTCTTCTGCAAACCCCGCCAAAAGCGGCGGCAAGGCGATCTGCGCGCCAAGGCGTTGGGCGAGAAGGAACATGCCGCCAATCTTGCGGTGCAGGAATAGCAGATCAGCGGGCGGCACATGCCAGAAATCGCGCGCTGCGCCCAGTTCTTGGCCTGCCTGCGCCAGATCGGCAATCAGGGTAGAGCGTGCGAAATCATAGGGCGCGAGCTGGCGCAACGGCGCGCTGGCCCGCAGCGCCAGTGCCACAATCAGCGCTTGGCGCGCCTGTGGTTGATCGGAGGTGAAATAGCCCAAATCTGTCATCTTGCCCCAGATCGCGCCCTCATCGCGCGCCAGAAACGCGCGCAACAGTGCGCGGTACCGCGCGGCAATATCTTGGGCAATCGGGCGGGTTGCGCCAAAATCCAGCAGCACAATGCGCCCATCGGGGGCCAAGCGGTAATTGGCGAAATTCGGGTCTGTCTGCATTTGCCCCAGATCAAATATCTCGCGCAGTACAAGGGTTATCAGGGCGCTGGCAATCTGGTTGCGCTGGGCTTGCGGGGCATGGGCCGCGCTGTCTATCGGCGCGCTTTCGACAAATTCCATCGCCAGAATGCGCTTTGTGCTGAAATCGGGATAAAGCGCCGGCACATGAAAAGCGCTCTCCCCCGCCAAAGCCTGCCCAAAGGCGGCAAGGGCGCGGGCTTCGCGGGTATAATCGGCCTCGTCATGCAGTTGCGCGCGGGCCTCTGCCAGCAGGGGGCTGATATCCAGCCCTTTGGGCAGCAGCCCCGGCAGGCGCAACAGCCGCCCCAGCGTGGCAATATCGCTGTCTATGCTTTCGGCAATGCCGGGGAATTGCACCTTTATCGCCAGCGCGCGCCCGTCTTTGTCCCAAGCCCTGTGCACCTGCCCGATAGAGGCGGCGGCAATGGGCCGCACCTCGAAGCGCTGCAACTGCCTGTGCCAGCCCGCGCCCCATTCACCCGTCAGAACGGCCTTGAGCTGTTGCGGCGGCATGGCGGGCGCATTGGCCTGCAACTGGCCCAGAATCGCTGTCAGTTCGGGCGGAAGGGCAAAGCCATTTTCCAGCGACAGCATTTGCCCCAGCTTCATGGCCGCGCCGCGCAGATGCGCCAGCCCCCCGGCAAGACGCAGCGCATTGGCAGGCGTAAGGGCCGCTTTTGCCAGATCGGGCCGCTGGCCGCGCAACAGCGCGCTGGCGGCATTGCCCAAGCTTGCCCCCAGAATACCCCCTGCCACCCCGCCCATGCGCAGATTGCGCGCAAATGCGCGCTGGGGAACAGGGCGGGGGCTTGGCTGGTCACTCATGCAGGGCGAAGATGGGGCGGGGCATGGCAAAGTCTAGGGGTAAGCGCGCGACAAAAGCGCAGAACGCAAAATGCCCTGACCTTGCGGTCAGGGCATTCTGAGTAGAAAACCACGCGTCGGTGTTCAGGCGGCGCGCTTGGAGATCGGACGCCCGGTCAGAAGTTTCTGACCTGTCCGAATGACGATAAGGCCATTTGGCAATTGCCGCACCAGAACGCCTTGGGCGGTACTATATTTGCCAATCTGGATAGTGCGGATCATGGCTTTTTCTCTTCACGTTCAATCTTGCATTAAGAATTGCAAACCCGGCCTTAATTGCCAAGCGCCACGAAAGGCCGCGACATGTTTTAACCAAAATTTCAGCACATTCCCACACGGGGTGATGCCCATATGTGCATAGTCATCCCGAACCGGCGCGATTGTTGCGCAAATCAGCGATAGCGCGCCTAAAGCCAGTCGCGCAAAACGGGAATCAATGGCAAATCAGCGGCGGGCATGGGGTAATTGCGCAAATCATCGGGGCGCACCCATTTCAGCGCCTGCCCTTCGCGGCTTTGGGGCTGGCCTTGCCATTTGCGGCAGATGAACAGCGGCATCAGCAAATGGAAATCGGCATAGGCATGGCTGGCAAAACTGAGCGGGGCCAGACAACTGGCCCAAGTATCTATGCCCAGTTCTTCTTGCAACTCGCGGATCAGGGCGGCCTCTGGTGTTTCGCCCTGTTCTATCTTGCCGCCGGGAAATTCCCACAGCCCGGCCATGGATTTGCCCTCTGGGCGCTGGGCCAAGAGCACGCGCCCATCGGCATCTACCAGCGCGACAGCGGCTACCAATACCATCTTCACGAACGGTAATCCGCGTTGATCTCGATATAGC
>JAIUNA010000153.1 GCA_022565265.1 Roseinatronobacter sp.
ACCATCCCCCCCAGCAAAAGCGCCGTTGTGGGAGAACCGGGAATGCCCAGCGACAGCATGGGCAAAAGCGATCCGGTAGAGGCCGCGTTATTGGCCGTTTCCGGCGCGACCACGCCTTCAATATTGCCCTTGCCAAAGGTTTCTGGTCGTTTGGAGGTACTTTTGGCAATGCCATAGGCCATGAGAGAGGCGGGCGTTGCCCCCGCCGCAGGCAGCATGCCCACGAAAAACCCAAGGACAGAGCCAAGCGTCATGGTTTTCCATGTGCGCGCCAAGGCGCGGAATGCAGACATCAATTCCGCATAGGTCACTTTGGCAGGCGTTACAGTTGGGGCAGTGCGCGATTTTTCCAGTGTCCAGAGAACCTCGCCAATGCCGTAAACACCAATGGCCAGCACCAGAAAGGAAATCCCGGCATAAAAGCCCGGCATATCGAAGAACACAAGGCGCGGTTGGCCCGTGATCAGATCCAGCCCCACGGTGGACAGTACAAGGCCAAGGCAGATCATGGCGATGGTTTTAAGCGCATCATCCCCCCCAAGCCCCACAAAGGTGGTGAAGGCCAGAAGCACCAGCGCGAAATTCTCTGCCGGGCCGAATTTGAGTGCGAAATCCGCCAAGGGCGCAGCAAAGACGGTAAACAGGATGACCGAAATCGTGCCCCCCACAAAAGAGGCCCCCGCCGCCGCAATCAGCGCCAGCCCCGCCTTGCCCTGCTGTGCCATGGGCCTGCCATCGAATGTGGTGGCCACTGCCGTGGAAGAGCCGGGAATGCCCAGCAAGATAGAGCTGATCGCGCCGCCATACATCGCGCCATAGTAGAGCGCGGCGAGAAAGATGATGGCCGATGCAGGTGGCACGATGAATGTCAGCGGCAGCACAATCGCCACCCCGTTGACAGAGCCAAGCCCCGGCATGGCCCCGATGAACAGACCCAACGTGACACCCACAATGACAATGCCGATATTCAGCGGCATCAGTGACGTTGCAAAACCTTGGCCAAGAAGCGAGAGAATTTCCATGATGGGCGCGCTTTCAGAAGAACATCGCATAAAGCGGGAAAAAGAGCGGCTCTGTTATGCCCTTGGGCAAGAGGATCAGAAGCGCCACCTCGAAGAAGAAGAACAGCACCACAGGCGTTGTCAGTGACAGCGCCAGCGTGACTGTCCAGACATTGCGCCCGAAAAAGCGCAGATACCACAGCATGAACAAGGGAATCGCCAGATAGGCCCCGATGATCGGCATCAAGAGGATTGTCAGCCCCAGCGCCAAAGTAGCCGCCAGAACCGGGCCAAGCATGCCGGGTTCGAAAAACGGTTTCATATCTTCGGCCCGCACCCCTGAAAGAACCGAGCGCAGAAAGACCCCGCCTGTCGCCACAAACATGATGGCTGACAACCAGAAGGGAAATGCCCCGCCCCCCGGCCCGCGTGCCCCGTCCCAGCCAATGGGCAGAACGGTTGCATGCCACATCAGATAGGCCGCAAACCCCATCATGGCTGCGGCAATCAGGCTTTCAGGTTTCAGAATGGCTTTGAACATGGCGAAATCTCCGTTCAGGGCGCAAAGGGGCCGGATACAGCGGGCTGCAGCATCCGGCCTGTTGTGCAAGGTGGAACTAACGAGAGATCAGGATTGCTGGTCGATCGAGTCCAGCAATTCGCGGTGCAACTCGCGCTCGCGCAGGAAATATTCCTGTAGCGCATCACCTGCGAGGAAATCTGTCAGCAGCGCCTGTTCGGCAGCGTAGCTTTGCCAGACTTCAGTTTCACTCAGCGCGCGCAGCAGATCGACATAATAGGCTTGCTGCGCTTCTGTCAGGCCGCTGGGCGCAACAAAGCTGCGCTGCATGTAATATTCCAGATCATACCCAAGTTCGGCAAAGGTGGGCACGCCCGGCATGCTGTCCAGCCTGTCGGCTGTCAGCAGCGCAATCGGGCGCACGCGGCCTGCCTGCCAGAAATTCATGGCCTCTGACGGGTTGTTCACAGTGGCATCAATATGGCCCCCGGCAAGCTGTGTTGCCACTTCGCCACCGCCGCCCATGGGCACATATGTGTGGCGAATACCGAATTCGCGCTCAAGAAGGGCTGTCACAAGGCTATCTTCCTGCCCTGATCCCGTGCCGCCCATGCGCCATGCACCATCTGCCGCGCGCACCGCTTCGACATATTGCTCCAGCGTTTCAATGCCGCTATCCACATTCACCCATAGCGCGAATGTATCCACCGCCATACGCGCAATCGGGGTGAATTCTTCGATATTCACGCCAATATCTGTCTGGATGGGGGTTGTGAAATAGCTGTTCAGCGTAGCCATGATGATATGGGGGTTGGCGGGATTGTCCTTGAGGTAGCGCAATGCCTCTGCCCCCGAACCGCCACCTTTGTTGACAGGCATGAAGGGCATGCGCGCCAGACGCTCTTGCTGGATGATGGTCTGGAACAGGCGGGCAAGACGGTCTGCGCCGCCACCCTGACCGGCCATGATGACCATTTCAACCGGGCGGTTGGGTGCCCAGTCAGATGCGTGAACGGGCAAAGCCATGCTCAGGGCCGCGGCGGCGGCAATGCTGAAGATCGTGCGGCGTGAAGTTGTGATAGTCATGGTCTGGTTCTCCTCCCTAAACCTCTGACACAGCATCGAGCGAAACTTTATGTCCCTGTCAGATTGGTTGTTGAAATATTGTGTCTGCCATTTTTTCAACTTCATTCGTGTTACAGCGTGAATTTTGTAATGCAACAAATCGAAAATTGGTTAATAATGTTGTGCCAACATTTCTGTAAGTCCTATCTCGCCTAACCGGTTAAGGCCGTGCTAGAGTTGCGCGTCGGGCTGCGCTTTGCGGGCGCGACATTGCGAAGGGAGGAAAATTCGCATGCCGCTGAAAAGCATTCTGGTCGCCTTTTCGGGCGACCCTGCAAGTTGCACTGCGCTGCAATTTGCCCTGCGCCTGCAACAGCACCACACGGCCCATGTTACAGGTGTGGTCTGGCACGGCCCTGTGCCGCTGGAAAGCCGCCACCGCGCCTTTCTCAGTCGCGATGTGGCCACCATGCTTGTTGGGCGCGAGGACGAGGCCGCGCAGCGCATTGCTGCGGAATTTGCCGCGCAGGTTGCCGCGAATGGCGATCCTGCACGCGCCGGGTTCATCGATCTGCATGAGATGGAAACCTTCAGCCTGCCGCGCCATGCGAGAGCCTATGATCTGGTGGTGATGACGCGCCATGCTGCCGAAGTGGGGCGCGAACATGCCGAAGTGCGCCCCGATGTGGTGGCATTGCGCAGTGGCCGCCCGGTGATTACCGTGCCGGATCATCATTCCGGCCAGATGCCCAGCCATATCGCGCTGGGCTGGGATGGCAAACGCGCCGCAACCCGCGCGCTGGGCGATCTTTTGCATGTGCTGGGCGGCGCGCAGAAGGTGACGCTGGTATCCGTGGCCAAAACCAAAGAGCCGCAGCCAGAGGCCGGGGATGATGCTCTCGCTTATCTGGCCCGCCACGGGATAGAGGCGGAGTGGCTGCATCGCGTGCCGGGCAGGGGGCGCATTACCCAGACATTGCTGGATACCTGCGCCGAGATTGGCGCGGATATGCTGGCGATGGGGGCCTATGAGCACAGCAAGTTTACCGAAGATTTGCTGGGCGGCGTAACGCGCGACATTCTGACAGATGCGCGCCTGCCGGTGATGATGTCACACTGAAACGGTTGGTTATATGCCGGTTTTCAGCCTGTGGCCCGTGGCATGATACAGGCGCAACAGCCCGATGGGCCGCGCCTGTTTCCAACTGATCCGCGTGACAAGCAGGCTGGGGCTGCCCGGCATCTGGCCCATATGCGGGGCAAGATCGGCGGGCAATCCGATGGCTTCAATCTCGATCCGGGCTTTTGTCAGGGGAGCATTGCTTAGCAACCATTCATCGACGGGCTGTTCCTGCCAGTGATCGGGGCCAAGGCCGCGCACCATTGCGGGAACAAGCCAGCGATCCTCTATCTGATGGGGCAGTGCATCTGCCAGATACAGGGCCTGAACATGCAGCAATTCCGGTGTGCCTGATTGGCCGAGGGCCTTGGCCACATCCGGCGGGGCGCTGTACAGGCCCGCATGCAAGAGCCTGTAGCCCGGCACATGCCCTGCGGCGCGGATGGCCTCGCGCAGGATGGGAACATCCAGCGGTGCTTTGCGTGTGGGGTTTGGGGCTACGGTTGTGCCCCCCTTGCGCTTGCGATCCAGAAATCCCGCTACTGCCAGATCACGCAATGCACGCCCCACAGTGGAACGGGTGCAGCCGTAATGATCGGCCAATTCCACTTCGCGCGGGATTTTGTCGCCCGGTTTCCAGCGCCCGGATTGGATATGTTCCAGCAGATCGCGCCGTATCGCTTTCCAGTCGGGATAGATGATGTCTTTGCTCAAACAATAGCCCTCAGGCGGTGCAACACACGGCTGTAATCCGCGACAATCTTTTTGCGCCGGATATGCTGCCCCGCTGTCACAACATGGCGACCAGCGGCCCAGACATCGGCAATGGCGCGATTATCGGCGCAAAAAACAAGCGTATCAAGGGTTGCATCGCCTGTTCTTGCCTGCAAATCGGGATGTGTGCCCTCCAGCGCGACAAGATCGGCCCATAGCCCCGGCGCGATCTGCCCAGAGGCCCGCCCCGCCGCTTGCGCCCCACCATCGCAGGCGCCCTGCCACAGCACCCGCCCGGTAGAGCGTTCGGCCGTGGCCAGAATGGCGCGGCCACGGTCGCGCAGGCGTTGGGAATATTCCAGCGCGCGCAGTTCTTCCAGCACCGAGATGCGGATATTCGAATCGCTGCCAATCCCGAACCGCCCCCCAGAGGCCAGAAAGCGCGCACCATCGAATATGCCATCGCCAAGGCTGGCTTCGGTGACAGGGCACAGCCCCGCGATTGCACCTGCACGCGCAAGTGCGGCGGTTTCGTCCGGGGTCATCTGGGTGCAATGGATAAAGCACCATTGCGCGGAAAGTGGCGCGTTTTCCAGCATCCATTCCACTGGGCGCGCGCCGAGGCTGGCTTGTACCTCTGCCACCTCGGCCTCTTGCTCGGCCAGATGCATATGCAATACGCGGCCCTGTGCAAGCGCGATACAGGCGCGCAAATCCTCTTGCTGGACAGCCCGCAGGGAATGGGGAGCAATCCCAAGGCCAGCATCTGCGCCCAGCGCTGCCACGGCCTGTTCCGAGGCATTGACCAGCCGCGCGAACTGATCCAGCGCGTTGCCAAAGCGCTGCTGGCCCGGTGCAAGGGCGCGTTTGTCGCAACCGCCATAACGGTAAAGCACCGGCAGAAGTGTCAGCCCGATTCCGGTTTCCTCAGCGGCGGCGCAGATGCGCGCGGCCATCTCGGCGGGGTTGTCATAGGGCTGGCCGCCGGGCTGGTGGTGCAGGTAATGAAATTCCACCATCGCGGCAAAGCCTGCTTCCAGCGATTCCATCTGCACCATGGCGGCAATGGCCTGACAATCCTCTGGAGTCAGATGATCCAGAAAGCGGAACATCAGCCGCCGCCATGTCCAGAAGGTATCGCGCGGGTCTGGCCCGCGTGCCTCTGTCAGCCCGGCCATGGCGCGCTGAAAGGCGTGGCTGTGCAGGTTGATTGGCGCGGGCAGCACCGTTGCCAGCACATGGCCCACCGGGGCGCTATCGGGTTGCACGCGGGCAATCCGGCCATCGGCGCCCAGATCAATTCGGACATCTTGCGCCCAACCATCTGGCAGAAGGGCCTCGCGCGCCCAGAGGGTATATTCGTTTGTGATCTGCATATTGACACGCTTATTATGTTTAAGCATAAAATTGCACAAAGCCGCTGCAAAGAGAATACCAAAGTGCAAGACAAGGCAAAATCCTGCATCGACCAGCCCGCCGTCTCTGTTACCAGAGGAGGCTCGGCGCTGGTGCTGGCGATACCGCATGCGGGCATATTCCTTCCCGATCATGTAAATGCCGCGCTCAATGCGCGCGGGCGCATGCTGGCAGATACCGATTGGCATATTGACCGCCTTTATGACGGGCTTGTGCAGGATGTGACTGTGGTTGCGGCCAAGTTCCACCGCTATGTGATAGATGCAAACCGCGATCCGGTCGGGGACAGCCTGTATCCGGGGCAGAACACAACCGCGCTTGTGCCGCTGACAGATTTTGACGGGCTGGATATCTGGAACACGCGCCCGGATGCGCCCGAAATTGCGGCGCGGCGCGCGGCGTGGCATGCGCCCTATCACAGCGCACTGGCGGTAGAGCTGGCCCGCGTGAAGGCGCTGCATGGCCATGTCATCTTGTTTGATTGCCATTCCATCCGCAGCCATATCCCCTTTCTGTTTGAGGGGCGGCTGCCTGATCTGAATATCGGCACGAATCGCGGCCAAAGCTGCGCGCCCGCGCTGCAAGGCTGCGTAGAGGCCCATTGCGCCGGGGCTTTGGGCTATGACCATGTGCTTAATGGCCGGTTTCTGGGTGGCTGGACAACGCGCCACTATGGCCGCCCCAATGACGGTGTGCATGCGATCCAGATGGAACTGGCGCAATCCACCTATATGCAAGAATCCCCCTCTTGGGCCTATGATGAAAGCAAAGCCGCGCGGCTGCGCGCTGTGCTTGGCCCAATGCTGACAGACCTGGCCGCATGGCAACCGGGGGGCAGCCAGAGTAAAACAACCCCAACAAGGAGCATGACATGAAACATCTGACAAAATCCCTCTGCGCGCTGACAGTGTCAGCCATGGCGCTGGCGGCCCCTGCCGTTGCGCAAGAGCGAGTGTTTGTGGGCATTGCCACAGGCGGCACAGGGGGCACATATTACCCGCTGGGCGGTATGCTGGCGCAGCTTATCTCCAACACCGCGCAACTGGAAGGGCGGCGCATTTCGGCCACGGCAGAAACGGGCAATGCCTCGGTCGCAAATGCGGGCCTGCTGGCTCAGTCCGAGATCGAGACCGCCTTTATCGCGGCCGATATTCTGGATGCCGCCTATCGCGGTGTGAACCAGTTTGAAGGCAATGCAGCTGAAAATCTGCGCGCGCTTGGCTCGCTTTACCCGGAAACCGTGCAACTGGTGGCACGCGCAGGGGCCAATATGACCAGCTTTGGCGATATCGCGGGCAAATCCGTTTCTTCCGGCTCTCCCGGTTCTGGCCAGTGGCAGCTTCTGGGCGATCTGCTGGAAGCGCATGGCCTGACGCGCGAGGATGTATCGGAAGATTATTCGTCCTTCGCGCAATCTGCTGACAAGCTGCGCGATGGCAATCTTGATGCGTCACTGATCACGGCGGGGATTCCCACCGCCTCTATTACCGAACTGGCAAATGGGCATGATGTTACAGTTGTTCCGCTGACAGGCGCCGAGATTGTGGCCCTGCAAGAGGTGCAGCCCTATTACGCCTCTGTTACCCTGCCTGCGGGCACATATCGCGGGATCGATGCCGATGTCCCCACATTGGCGGTGCGTGCGATCTGGGCAACCCATGCCGATCTGGATGAAGAAATCGCCTATGCGATGGTGAAGGCGTTGTATGAAAACACAGACACATTGGCACAGGTGCATGTGATGGGCGCGCAAATCGGGCTGGAAACAGCGCTGGAATCGATCTCGATTCCGCTGCATCCGGGCGCAGAGCGCTATTATCGCGAAATGGGCCTGATCGAGTGAGCCGCACAGGGTGGCGCCGCCGTGGCGCCCGTGCCGTGGCCGTTTACAGCGCGGGCCGGCGACCAGGCCCCCCCCCCCGGCCCCCA
>JAIUNA010000154.1 GCA_022565265.1 Roseinatronobacter sp.
AGGGGCGCCACTGCCCTGGCCGCGCCGAAATAACACCAGCGGCACAGCGCCGTGCCGGGCGCGCGCCGCAACGCGCGCTGACCTCAGCGCCATTTAACGCACGCGCTTTACTCTTGGCATATCCGGCTGGCCAGTCTGCGCCCATGCCAACTCGTGCGCCAGCCGCCTGCCATGGCCCAATGACAAGAGGTTTCCGCCATGAATATCGCCGTTACTCAGGGGGTGGCACTGATGCCGCCACCCTTTTCCGCAGGCTTGACTGTCTGGTCACAAACAACCGGACGTCCGGGCACAAATACCTATGCCACGGCCAGCTTTGCCGCATTCGTGCCCACAGACCCAGATTTCGGGGGCTGTCTGGAAATCCAGAAAAATCAGGCCACGATCCGGCTGCGCTGGATGGGGGAAGTCCCGATCCTGCCGGGAACCTATCTGCGCATTCGCGCGCGGGTGAAGGCCATCTCTGGCGTGCTGCCCAGTGTGGCGGTGGCCGCATGGGCGGGCACGGCATCTGGCGCGCAGGTGACAGGCATTGCCACGACAGGCCCTGTTACCGCGCTGGCGCAATTCGGCGAGATTGTGGAGATTTCGGCCATCGTGGGCACAGGCGCGCGGGCGGGGGTGGATCTGGCTTGGCCCACATCTGTAGCTTTTGCCCATTTCGGGCTGGATCTGACAGGCCCCACAGGGGGCCTTGTGCGGATTGATGATATCCAGATCGAGGATGTGACCAGCTTTTACACGGGCGATCTGCTGGGCGCTGTGGATGTGCGCGATTTCGGCGCGCAGGGCGATGGCACAACCGATGACCGCGCGGCCTTTGTGGCGGCTATGGCTGCGGCTGGCACACGGCGGCTGATCGTGCCGGAGGGCACTTACCTTATTGGCTCTGATCTCTCTATCACGCCGCCGGTAGAATTTCGCGGCACGCTGTCCATGCCTGAAAGCGCCGTCCTTATCTTGCAGCGCAATTTCGATCTTCCAAGCTATGCGGCGGCCTTTGGCAATAATGAGGCAGGCTTTCGCAAAGGGGTGCAGGCGCTGTTCCATTCCAGCCAGCATGTGACATTCGATCTGATGGGGCGGCGGGTGGTTCTGACAGCGCCGGTAGATGTCTTTGCACTTGCGGGGTTTGACAATACCTCGTCGCGGCGGATCATCGCCAATGGCCAGTTGGATGCGGCAGAAAGCCCGGCATGGGAAACCGTGACCGTCACACGCAGCGCCACCTATGCCACAGGCCAGCCCTTGCGCCTGTCCAATATTGCCAATGTCGCGGCTGTGCCAGTGGGCGCGCGTATCAGCGGTGTAGGCGTGGGGCGCGAGGTTTATGTGCGCGCGCGCAATATCGGGGCCGAACGCCTGACACTCAGCCAGCCCCTGCATGGCGGCTCTGGCACACAGGTTTTCACCTTCGAGCGCTATCAATACATGCTGGATTTCTCTGGCTTCTCCGGGCTGCGCAATTTCGAGTTGCACAATGTGGAAATGCGCTGCCGGGGCAGATGTTCGGCTGTCATGATGCCCGAAGACGGGCGGATCATGCGCTTCATGAATTGCGATTTTGATCGCCCGCGCGATCGTGGCATCACATCAATCGGGCTGGGCTGTCAGGGGGTCTGGATTGATCACTGCCAGTTCCGCAGTGCGCAGCAACCCATGAATTCCCAAGATCGCACGGTGATTGGGTTCAACATCAACGGGAATGATGCCAAAATCCGCAATAACCGCGTGGTGCGCTGGGCGCATTTTGGCGTGATGAATGGCTCTGGCCATCTTGTTCTGGGCAATCATTTCTTTGCCGGTGACGAACAGCCACAGGGCGTGCGGCAGGCCGGGTTGATCCTGACAAACAAGAATACGCGCACCGTATTCAGCGGGAATTATGTTGATAACTGCTTTTTGGAACTCACCAATGAGCATGATGCAGACCCAGAGCACAGCACCGGGTTTTCCTTTGGCGGCCTGACAGTGACAGGCAATATCTTTTATTCCATCGACATGGCGCCCTGGAACAGTTTCATCGTGCTTACGCCCTATGGGCCAGGGCATTTTGTGCAAGGGATGGTGGTAACCGGCAATGTCTTTCGCGCCACATCGGGGCAGGTAGACCGCGCGGATAAACTGGACACCACCTATGCCAGCATGAATTTTGGCCGCTTCCGCAATGTTGTCTGGCGCGACAACACTTACAACAACATCAATTTCCCGGTCGAAAGCCCGACTGTCATCATTCACGATCAGAACACAGAGGCCACAAACTGGACAATCGGCACCGGCGAGAAACTGCCCTTTGGCGGCTGGGCGCGCACGGTGTCGTCAATGGTGATCGAGAATGCCCCCCGCGATGCCGGCAATAACAGCCGCTATGACATGCCACATGTCTTTGTGCAGGAAGGCGCGAATAGCAGCGATGTCCGGTTGCGCTGGCCCATTGCCACGCGCGGGCGCGCGGTGCTGACAGTGCGGGTCGACAGGCCGCTTTAAAAGCGCCAGAACTTCACCCGCTCCCATATAGCGCGCTTGGTGCTGGCTGCGCGCCCCTGCGCAGCCAGCCGCATTTCTATATCCGCCAGAATGCGGCTATGCTCTGCTTCAAACTGGCTGGATTCCAGATCATAATAAGGCAGATCATGGGCGGCGCAAAACGCGCGTATCTCGCGGCTCCGCGCGATCAGGCGGCGCGCGAATTTCAGCATATCGGCATCAGATTTGTTATGGCGCGTCCAGCAGCGATTCTCGGCACGATAGGCCAGCAGATCGGCGCATTTCTGCTCTGCCGTGCCAGTGCTGTAGCCAATGGCAAAAAACGGAATCCCGCGCGCAGCAGCCCAGAGCGGCAGATCACAGGGCGCGTCTGTCAGCGCAGTGCCCTCCAGCAACACACCCGCCGGAAAGCGTAACAAAATACGCCGATAGAGGTATTTCACCGCCCGCCGTCGCGCCGCTGGCGGGCTGTCCAGATATGTGGCGTTGCGAATGCGGTCTGTGCGCAAATGCACATAGCCTGCACGCGCGGCCAATGCGCTGGCCAGCTTTGTCTTGCCGCAGCGCACCGCACCGCTCAGCAGCACCGAGGGCCGGTCACATAGCGGGCGCGCGGAAAGATCGGCAAACAGCCCTTCCAGATAGTGATCAAGGCTGGCCTTCATTGCCAGCGGTTGGGTGCGGGCTGTCTGGTCTGACGGGGCTGCGCCGCCCAATTCCGGCTGGGATGGCATGGTTTGAAATACGCCTGAAAACAATTTTTCCCAATCTGCGCCCTAGATGCGCAACACGCAAGCCCAATGCAACGCAGCGCAATGCGCCGAATCAGTTTGTGTCGCGCAACAGGGTGCTTGCTTTGCAAATATTTCGCGACTGTTTGCGCTCGCAGCTTTGGTGGCGCGATCTGCGGGATGACATCCTTGCGCCATGTCAGTAAAAAGGTGTTCACGAAAACTTGCTTAAATTTCAGGGCTTCTGCGCCGCAGCGCAAACAACTTTTCTTAATTTACCAGCCAATAGTCAAGAAATTTACAGAAAAATCCTTGTATTAAAAAATGTTACACTTTTCTTGACGATTGCGCTATAAGGGCCGCGGGGAAGTGTGGTGCCATACCGATATGGCACCCGAAATCAAGAGGGAGGGGCGCGCGACCTGCGGCCTTGTCCCACTACTGGAGGAGCAGTCATGTCCGAGATCTACCCAGCTTCAGCCGCTTTTATTGCGAATGCGCATGTCGATGCTGCAAAATACGAGGCGATGTATGCTGCCTCGCTGGAAAACCCGACAGCATTCTGGGCTGAGCATGGCCAGCGTATCGACTGGATCAAACCCTTTACCAAGGTCAAGAACACCACATTTAAACCGGGAAAGGTCAGCATTCAGTGGTTTGAAGATGGGACGCTGAATGTCTCGGCCAACTGCATTGACCGTCATGTGGTATCGCGCGGTGATCAGACCGCAATCATCTGGGAACCGGATGAACCCACCACACCGGCGCAGCACATCACCTATAAGCAGCTTCTGGAACAGACCTGCCGCATGGCCAATGTGCTGAAGGCACAGGGCATTCAAAAAGGTGATCGCGTCATCATCTATCTGCCCATGATCCCAGAGGCCGCCTATGCGATGCTGGACTGTGCGCGGATCGGGGCGATTCACTCCATCGTTTTCGCGGGCTTCTCGGCGGATGCGCTGGCAGACCGGATCAATGGCAGTGGCGCGAAAGCGGTTATCACTGCCGACAGCGCCCCGCGCGGCGGCCGCCGCACGGCGCTGAAAGCCAGCACCGACAAGGCGCTTCAGCATTGCAGCGACAATGTGAAATGCCTTGTTGTCAAACATACAGGCGATCAGACAACATGGGTTGATGGCCGCGATGTGGATGTGAAGGCCGAAATGGCTGCCGCCAAACCCTATTGCGCCTATACCGAAGTGGGCGCGGAAGACCCGCTGTTTATTCTTTACACCTCTGGCTCTACCGGTAAGCCGAAAGGCGTTGTGCATACATCGGGGGGCTATCTGGTCTATGCGTCCATGACGCAGCAATACACCTTTGATTATCATGATGGCGATGTGTTCTGGTGCACTGCCGATGTGGGTTGGGTGACAGGGCACAGCTATATCATTTACGGCCCGCTGGCCAATGGCGCGACAACCGTGATGTTTGAAGGCGTGCCCACCTACCCGGATGCAGGCCGTTTCTGGGAAGTTTGCGCGAAGCACAAGGTCAACCAATTCTACACGGCCCCGACCGCCATTCGCGCGCTGATGGGTCAGGGCACGGAATGGGTGGAAAAGCACGATCTTTCCAGCCTGAAACTGCTGGGTTCCGTGGGCGAGCCGATCAACCCCGAAGCGTGGAACTGGTACAATACCCATGTGGGCCAAGGCCGCTGCCCGATTGTAGATACATTCTGGCAGACAGAAACCGGCGGGCATATGATCACCTCGCTGCCCGGCGCGATCCCCAACAAGCCCGGTTCCGCAACCAAGCCTTTCTTTGGCGTAACGCCCGAAGTGCTAGACCCTGCCACCGCCGAAGTGCAGACCGACACCAAAGCCGCAGGCGTGCTGTGCATCAAGGATAGCTGGCCGGGGCAGATGCGCACGCTCTGGGGGGATCATGCCCGCTTTGAAGAGGCATATTTCAGCCAGTACAAAGGCTATTACTTCACCGGCGATGGCTGCCGCCGCGATGAGGATGGTTATTACTGGATCACGGGCCGCGTGGATGATGTGATCAACGTCTCTGGCCACCGCATGGGCACGGCAGAGGTAGAATCCGCCCTTGTTGCGCATGAGGCCGTGGCAGAGGCTGCCGTTGTCGGCTACCCGCATGATATCAAGGGGCAGGGCATCTATGCCTATGTCACCTTGATGAACGGGGTCGACCCAAGTGATGATCTGCGCAAGGATCTGGTGAAATGGGTGCGTTCTGAAATTGGCCCCATCGCCAGCCCCGATCTGATCCAATGGGCACCGGGCCTGCCAAAAACACGCTCTGGCAAGATTATGCGCCGCATTCTGCGCAAGATTGCCGAGAATGATTATGGCAGCCTTGGCGACACATCCACACTGGCCGATCCGTCAGTGGTGGAAGATCTGATCGAAAACCGCATGAACCGGGCCTGAGAGAAATGAGTGAGACAATGACAAAAGCAGCCGTTCTAATCCTGCTTGGCCCTCCGGGGGCAGGCAAGGGCACACAGGCCCGTATGCTGGAAGAAAAATTCGGGCTGGTGCAACTGTCCACAGGCGATCTGCTGCGCGCGGCCGTTGCGGCAGGCACAGAGGCCGGGCTGCAAGCCAAAGCCGTGATGGAAGCGGGCGGGCTGGTAAGCGATGAGATCGTTCTGGCAATCCTGAAAGACCGCATGGCCGAACCCGATACGCAAAAGGGCGTTATTCTGGATGGTTTCCCGCGCACCGCCGGGCAGGCGGCGGCGCTGGATGGTCTGCTCGCGGCGCAAGGCATGAGCATTGGCGCGGCCATCTCTCTGGAGGTGGATGACGCGGCAATGGTAGAGCGCGTCTCTGGCCGCTATACCTGCGCCAAATGCGGCGAAGGCTATCATGACAGTTTCAAACAACCCGCCGTTGCGGGTGTGTGTGACAAATGCGGCAGCACCGAGTTCAAGCGCCGCGCAGATGACAATGCGGAAACGGTTGGTGCGCGCCTAAGCGCCTATCACGACCAGACTGCCCCATTGATCACATATTACGATGGCAAAGGCGCGCTGAAGCGCGTGGATGCCATGGGCGAGATCGACCGCATTGCGGGCGATCTGGCAACGATTGTCATGGAGGTGACATCGTAAGAATCCGGGCAACCGGTGGCGCTGAAAAGTGCCGAATTTCAGGCGTATCGAGGAGCGGCGCGCCTGCAACACTCTCGTGCCCAACGCGTGAGTGAAGGAGAGGAAGCCACCCCGCACCGGGGTGGCACAGGAGGAAACTGGGAGACGTCACATGTCAGACAAGTCGACAGACGCCTACTGGAAGGCCAACGTGCGCGTAATCACCATCTGCATGGTGATCTGGGCGCTGGTGTCCTTCGGGTTCGGCATCATTCTACGCCCGCTCATCGCGGGTATTTCAATTGGGGGCACCGATCTGGGGTTCTGGTTCGCGCAGCAAGGCTCGATCTTGGCCTTTATCGTGCTGATCTTTTATTATCGCTCATACATGAACAAGCTCGATAAAGAGTTTGGCGTGGAAGAGTGAGGGGGACATACTAATGGATCAGTATATTTTGAACCTCATCTTCGTCGGTGGCTCTTTCGCGCTCTATATCGGGATTGCGATTTGGGCGCGCGCCGGCTCGACCTCGGATTTCTACGCGGCTTCGCGTGGCGTCAACCCTATCGTAAACGGTGCGGCCACTGCGGCAGACTGGATGTCGGCAGCCTCGTTCATTTCGATGGCCGGTCTGATTGCCGCTGTCGGTTATGGCAACTCTACCTTCCTTATGGGCTGGACAGGCGGCTATGTGCTTCTGGCCATGCTGCTGGCGCCTTACCTGCGCAAATTTGGCCGTTTCACCGTGCCAGATTTCATTGGCGACCGTTTCTACAGCCAGACCGCGCGTCTTGTGGCCGTGATTTCGCTTCTCATCATCTCGATCACCTATGTGATCGGGCAGATGACAGGTGCAGCCGTGGCCTTCTCGCGCTTTCTGGAAGTGGATAACACAACCGGTCTGTTCATCGCGTCGGGCGTGGTGTTCTGCTATGCCGTTCTTGGCGGCATGAAGGGCATTACCTACACTCAGCTTGCGCAATATGTCGTGCTGATCATCGCCTATACCATTCCGGCGGTCTTCATCTCGATGCAACTGACAGGCAACCCCCTGCCACAGCTTGGCCTGTGGAGCACAAATACAGCCACTGGCCAGCCCTTGCTGACAACGCTGAACGAAGTGCTGATGGATCTGGGCTTCAATGATTACACCGGCAACCATGGTGCAACCTTCAACATGGTTTTGTTCACCATGTCGCTGATGGTTGGTACTGCCGGTCTGCCTCACGTCATCATCCGCTTCTTCACTGTGCCGCGCGTGGCTGATGCCCGCACCTCGGCCGGTTGGGCGCTGGTCTTCATCGCGCTGCTGTACACTGTTGCTCCGGCTGTGGGTGCAATGGCGCGTCTGAACATCATCACCACACTCTGGCCACAGGGTATTGAAGGCGAGCCTCTCGCATTCGATGCGAAGCCGGACTGGATGCTGAACTGGGAACGCACTGGCCTTCTGCGCTTTGAAGA